>JAUHYB010000433.1 GCA_030426745.1 bacterium | reverse complement strand
CGCCCGTCATGCGGCTTCGCGCTCCCGCTGGTCCGCCGCGGCGCGCCCGCGCAGCCGCGACAGGCCGTAGCGCACCAGGCCGCCCAGCACGAAGCTGTTCGCCGCCAGGAACAGCACCGGCACCGGCGCGAGGTACAGGAGGAACGCGCAGAAGACGACGGCGACCAGCGTGTAGAAGGTGCTGCGGTCGCGCGTGAGGAAGGCGCCGAAGTGCACGTACGGCACGCGGCTGACCATCAAGAGGCCGTACAGCGGCAGCGCCAGCACGAGCAGCAGCGGCACCCACGACAGGTACGGCGTCCAGTCGACCTCGCGCATCCACCCCATCACGCGGCCGAGCGGCGTGGGCGTGCCCTCGGAGTGCTCCAGGTCCGGCGCGCGCAGGATCAGGTAGACCCAGATCGTCGACGCGACGGCGCCGGCCGCGGCGGGCGACGGCAGGCCGGAGAAGCGCTCGTGCGACTCGGCCTCGTGCTCGGTCTCGAGGTTGAAGCGCGCCAGGCGCAGCACCGCCATCAGGGTGAAGGTCGCCGCCGCCGCGAAGTGCAGGCGCGGCGAGCCGTCGTAGCCGACCAGCGGGCCCTCGTGCTCGACCAGGACCTTGGCGAGCAGCGCGGGCGCGACGCCGAAGGTGATCGCGTCGGAGAAGGAGTCGAGCTGCGCGCCGAAGTCGGAGAAGGATCGCGTCAGGCGCGCGACCTTGCCGTCGAGCGCGTCGAAGACCATCGCCAGGAAGATCAGCCCGCAGGAGACCTCCATCTTGCGGTAGAAGAGCTCGCCGCCCTGCTCGGACAGCGCGAGCGCGTCGATGCCCTTGCTGATCGCGAGCAGACCGCACGCCGCGTTGGCGAGGGTCAGCAGGTTGGGCAGCATCGAGATGGGCTTCATGCGCGTCGGCGGCGTCGGATCGGGCGCCGCGAAGGTCCGTTTGTAGCCGCGGAGGGCCGCGGGCGACAAGTCGCCCTCCCGGAACAGGCCGGAGAACGAGCGCCGCGGCGCCGACCGAGCGGCGGCCCGACGCGCGGCTCGACGGATCGCGCGAGCGCGGCGGCGCGGCTCCGCGCTTCCGAGCGCCGGCCGCTCGGCGGGCGGGATCCGCCGTCGATTGTGTTGGAATGCGCGTGCCCGAACCGCGTAGTCCGTCGCTCGCCCACCGCGCGAGCCTCGACGCGAGCCCCCGGAGTCCCCCATGCATGCGCCGCGAAGCGGACGGACCCCCGTCCCGATCCTGATCGCCCTCGTCCTCGCCGTGATCGCCGCCGCGGCGGTGTTCTTCTGGCTGGACCGCGCGCGCGAGCGCCAGGACGCGCTCGAGTCCGGGGACGCGCCGGTCGAGGCCGCGGCGGAGGGCGACGCGACGAAGCCCGACGCGCTGACGCCGACCGACGTCGACGGCGCGGACGACGAGCGCGAGCAAGTCGCGCGCGCGGACCGCGCGGACGACGACGAGGAGGGCGAGGAGCCGCTGCCCGAGCCCTACGACGGTCCGCTCGTCGCGCTCGAGGGCACGGTCCGCCTGCCCGCGGGCACGCCGGCCGACGAGCGCCCGCTGGTCATCGCGGTCGCGCGCGAGATGAACCATCAGCGATTGTGCGGGGACCCGTCGCCGCTGGACGCCGCGCTGGAGGAGGACGGGCGCCACCGCGACCTCCTCGCCGAGGCGACCGTCGACGCGTCGGGCCGCTACCGCATCGAGGTGCCGGCGAACCGCTCGCACGTGCACCTCGCGCTGGTCGGTCACTACCTCGCGCCGCTCCTGACGACGCGCGCCGCGGTCGACGCGGAGGTCGCGCCGCCGGTGCTGACGGCCGCGCTGGGCGGCCGGGTCAGCGGGCGCGTGACCTTCCCCGCGAGCGCGACGGCGGCGCAGCGCGCGGGCGGCTTCGAGGACGTCGAGATGGGCGCCGACGTGTTCAGCACGGGCTTCGACGCCTACGCGTTGCAACACACGGCGCTGGAGCGCGGGGACGAGCCGGACGCCGACGGGCGCTTCGAGTTCCACGCGATCGTCGAGCCGAACGCGAACGGCGTCGTGTGGCACCACGACGAGTTCGCGGGCGGCGTGCGGCTGGGCGTGAAGCCCGCGCCCGGCGAGCACGTCGTGCTGGAGCTGCCGCTGACCGAGGGCGGATCGATCGAGGGCACGGTCACGGGCGCGGACGGCGAACCGGCCGTCGACGCGGAGGTCACGGCGCGCTTGCGCGGCGCGCTCGGCGACGCGGTCGGCGAGCTGCGCGACGCGCGCACCGACGCGGACGGGCGCTACCTGCTCGAGCACCTGCCGGCGGGCACCTACGTGTTGCGCGTCGAGCACGAGTTCCACCGCCCGAAGAGCGTCGACGTCCCGAGCGACGTCGCGGAGGGCGCGCGCGTCACGATGGATCCGATCGAGCTGACCGCCGGCGCGATGTTCCACGGCGTCGTGCGCTTCCCCGACGGCGCGCCGGCCGCGGGCGCGACGGTGCGCGCGTCGCCGGACCTGACGGGCGCGGTCGGCGGCCTGGGCGGCGGCGTCGACGCGCGCGACGGCGGCGAGGACGAGACGGACGCGGAGGGCCGGTTCCGCATCACCGGCCTCGGCGGCGGCGGCTTCCACCTGACCGCGAACTGGGAGGGCGACGACGGCGCGCACGACGGCGAGTGGAGCGTGCGCCGCTCGGCGAGCGAGCCGTCGGCCGAGGAGGTCGAGCTGGTGCTCGCGCGCCTGGCGCACCTCGACGGCGTGGTCGTCGACGCCGACGGCGCGCCGGTCGCGAACTTCCGCGTCGCGGCGACGCTGTCCGGCAGCGGCGGCGTGTTCGGGGTGGGCGCCGAGCGCGAGCAGGAGTCGTTCGACGGCGCCGAGGGCGGCGCGTTCCGCCTGGAGGGGCTGCGCCCCGGCACGTGGACGGTGCGCGTGCGCGCCGACGGGCACGGGCCGTCCGCGGACCACGAGGTCGTCGTCCCCACGACGACGCCGGCGCGCATCGCGCTCGCGCGGGAACT
>JAUHYB010000432.1 GCA_030426745.1 bacterium | reverse complement strand
CCACCGGCGCGGAGAGGCGCGAGCGGTGCCACGACGCCAGGTCGGACAGCGCGCGCCGCGGCTCGACGTGCGCCAGCACCGGAACCTCGCCGGGGATGGCGGCCAGCGCGTCGCGCAGCTCGTCGCCGGTGCCGCGCAGCATCAAGCCGCCCGCGCCGGCGCGCTCCGCGTCGAGGGCGAAGCGGTTGCCGTCGAAGTTCGGCCCCGACAGCGCGACGAAGAACGCGCCGCGGTCCAGGCTGCGCGTGTCCGTGCTGACGCCGACGGCGGTGCTGTTCGCGTCGCCGCGCAGCAGCTCGGCGCCGGTCGAGTCGATGATGTTCTGGATCTGCAAGCGGATCACTCCAAGCCCTCGAGGACGACCGCCCGGTCGTCGAACGGCAGCACCTGGTCGCCGATCACCTGGGTGTTCTCGTGCCCCTTGCCCGCGACCAGCACGACGTCGCCGGCGCGCGCGGACGCGAGCGCCGCGTGGATCGCCGCGCGCCGGTCCGGTTCGACGCGCACGTCCGCGGACGCGCCGCGCGTGCCTTCCGCCGCCTCGGCGCAGATCGTCGCGGGGTCCTCGCCGCGCGGGTTGTCCGACGTGATCCACACGCGGTCCGCGCGTTCGGCCGCCGCGCGCCCCATCAGCGGGCGCTTGCCGCGGTCGCGGTCACCGCCGCAACCGAAGACGACGTGCAGCTCTCGATCGTCCGGGGTCGCCTCGCGCAGCACGTCGAGCACGCGCGCCAGCGCGTCGGGCGTGTGCGCGTAGTCGACGAAGACCGCGGGGCGTCGCGCGTCGGTCGGATCGCCGACGCGCTCGAGCCGCCCCGGGGGCGAGGAGACGGCTGCGAGCCCTTCCGCGACAGCGGAAGGACTCGCACCCGACATGAGCACCGCGGCAGTCGCCGCCAAGGCGTTCTCGACGTTGTGACGACCCAACAGAGGCAACCGCAACTCGACCCCGGAAAACCCCATCCCACTCAGGGTAAGTAGCGTTCCCTGCAAATCAGTCACGAGCCGAGAGGCCTGCAAGTCGGCGACACGCGCAGTGCTGTACCGGACGATCCGTGCGCCCTTGCGCTCCGCCGCGGCGACCATCGCCGGGTGGTGCGGGTCGTCGGCGTTGACGACCGCGGACGCGTCTTGTTCGAGAGCGGCGAAGAGCTTTGCCTTCGCTCGCTCATAGTGATCAACCGTTCCGTGGTAGTCCAGATGATCACGACCAAGATTCGTGAATATCGCAATATCGACATCGAGTCCCGCGACGCGCTCCTGGTCCAACGCGTGCGAGCTGACTTCCAACACGATCGAGTCGCCGCCCTCGCGCAAGTGACGCGCGAGCAACGACTGCAACCGCGGACCGTCGGGGGTCGTATGCGTGGCGCTTTCGACCACGCCTCCCGCCAGTCGATTCCCGACCGTGCCGAGCACGCCCGACACCTTTCCACAATGTGTCCATAACTCGTGGACAAGTGCGGCGGCCGTGGTCTTGCCGTTGGTGCCCGTGACCGCGGCGACGCACAGCTGTCGCGACGGATCACCGAGCAGGTCCGCGGCGACGCGGCCGGCCAGCGCGCGCGCCTCGGGGTGCACCCACAGCGGCGCCGGCGACGCGGCGAGTTGTTCGTTCAACAAGGCCGACCCGCGCGGCGCCAGGACGGCGCGCGCGCCGCGCCGAACGGCGTCCGCGACGAAGCGAGCGCCATCCGTGGAAAGGCCCGGAATCGCCACGTAGAGGTCGTTTCCGGCCACTTCCCGGCTGTCGAGGCTGACGCCCGCGAGCTCCGCGTCGCCGCCTTCCAGCGCACCGCCGTAGCGTTCCACGAGGGCGCTCAGCATCACTCGCCGACCTCCTCGTGCCACGCCGCCTCGACCAGCTCGGGGCGGTCCGTCCACGGACGCTCCAGCTGGTTGTGCATCACGTCGTACGACTCGCCGCCGCGGCGCTCGGCCGGCACCCAGGTCGGCACGCCGTTGCGCGTCAGACCGAGCGCTTCGTGCAGCAGTTTCATCGCGGCCGGGCCGGCGATTCGCGAACCGTATTTGCCGTTCTTCAGCGCCTCGTCCGCGACGAGGTACACCATCACTTCCCGGTCCGTACCTTCGACTCGTCCGAAGACACAGATCGAAGAGACGTAACACGACCTCTTGTGCGGTTTCGCCAGACCTTTCAGCGCGGTGAAGGGAATGAACTCCGGGTCGTCCTTCTTGAAGCGTCGATTGTGGTGGTTGCGCTCCTGCTCGAGGTGCACGCAGACCACGCCCGATTCCTTCTCGGTCGTGCCGGTCTTCGACCCGAACCAAAGCGGCGCGCCGCTCTCCTCGACGGCGGCGTACAGCTTGTCGCCGGTGCCCTCCATGGCGCCGAGCCGCATCATCCCGCGCACGGTCTCGCAGGTGTCCTCGCGGAACACGCGCCCCTTGCGCTCGTTGGCGATCGGATAGGCGTCGTCGCCGACCGTCACGCCGCGCAGCAGCGTCAGGTCGCGGTGCTCGCCGCCTCGCAACACGGTCGCGAGGCCCGCGGCGTGCTGCCACAGCGTCACGCCGACCTCGTGCCCGAAGCACACCGAGACGTGGGTGTACGGCAGCTTCCACGGCAGGTCGGTCACGTGGCCGGAGCGCTCGCGCCCCAGGCCGACTTCCGGCGCCGTGTCGTAGCCGAGCTTCATCAGCCGGTCGTGCAGGAAGGCGTCCGGCACGCGCGTGCCGATCTGCACCAGGATCGCGTTCACCGAGTGCGCCAGGCCGTAGCTGGCCGACAGCCACCCGGTCTGGTGCCCCTCCGCCTCGCGGATCGGACGGTTGCGCTTCGGGAACCAGAAGGTGCCGTTGTGGGTGTCGAACTCCTCGTCCGGCGTGACGACGTTCGCATCCAGCGCGCTCGCCATCACGAGCACCTTGAAGGTCGAGCCCGGCGTGTACTCGTGGTACAGGGGCAGGAACTCCGCGGACGGCCGCTTCGACACGGCGTCGACGGCCAGCACCTCGCCGGACTCCA
>JAUHYB010000054.1 GCA_030426745.1 bacterium | reverse complement strand
GCACCGCGCCGTACTCGGCCGCGCCGACGGCGCTGTCGGGCTGGTCGGACTCCAGGCTGGCGATCAGCTCCAGCGTGCGCTCGCGCTTCTCGCGCAGGAGCTCGGCCGCGGCCTCGGTCTGCGAGCGCACGCGCGCCAGGCGGTCCTGCACGCGACGCAGGTACTCGTCGGGCGACACGACGCGGACGCGCACCGGGCTCGACCGGCCGGCGCCGACGGGGGCGCTGCGGCGATCGGTGGCCTCGATGGCGAGCTCGAACACCTGGCCGACGACGAGCGCGTCGGCGTCGGGCGCGAGGTCGGCGCTCTCCAGCCGCACGGCGGCGAAGCGGGCGTCGCGCGAGCGCGCGTCGGGCTCGATGGCGCGGCCCTCCAGCTCGATCGCGCGGCGCTCCGGCTCGTCGACGCCGACGAGCAGCCCGAGCGAAGCGAGACCGAAGTCGTCCTGCGCGCGCACGCGCACGGGGATCGCGCCGCCCGGGACGGTCTCGACCTCGCCGCGCGTGGGGGAGACCCACTCGACGGTCGGGACGCGGTCGGGCGTGACGTGGATGGCGAACAGGCCGGGGTCGGGGTTCGACAGGCCGTCCGCGTCGACGAGCTCGAAGCGGTAACGCAGGTCTTCCTCCGCGACCACGTCGAAGCCGAGCCCCTCGGCCGCTTCCTCGCGGTCGGCGCGCGCGGGGAACGCGCGCGCGTCCAGCTCGAGCTCGCGGTCGGCGGGGAACAGGCGCGCGACGCCGCTCGCGTCCGCGGGCGACGGCAGCATGGCGACGCGCACGGTCGATCCGGCGAGCACCTCGACGTCCTGGTCGTAGTGCAGCTCCGCGCCGAGCCCGGTGTAGTCCGGGGGCTGGACGGCGACGGCGAGCGCCGCGACGTCGGGCGCTTGCAGGACGCGCACGACGACCAGCGGGCGGCCGTCCTGGTCGTCGCCGCCGCGCACGCGGAAGGCGAGGTCCTCCTGCAACGACGGCAGGAGCGTGCGGAAGATGCCGCGGCCGGTCGGGGCCAGCGCGCGCTCGCCGCCGCCCTCGAAGGACACGATGACCTCGTCGGGCACCACGCCGTCGGCGCGGATGATCACGGGGACGTCGGCGCCGCGCGCGACGCGCACGACGAGCGCCTCGTCGGTGCGCTCCACGTCGCGCCCCGCGGCGACGGGCACGTCGACCGCGAGGTGCGTGCGCTGCGGCCACGGCGTGGCGCCGCCCAGGATGCGCGCGAAGAAGATGCCGGCGGCTTCGGGGCTGACCGCGAGCGTCAGCGCGAGCACCGCCGCGGCCGCGAGGCCGCCGAGCGACGCTTGCCGCGGACGGCGCGGGTCGAGCGCGCGCGCGGGGTCGGACGCGGCGGCGCGCTCCTCCGCGCGCCGCATGACGTTCGCGACCGTCTCGGGGTCGTCGGTCTCCTGCGGCGACTCGCGCAGCTGCACGGCGGAGACGAACAGCTCCTCGCTGTCGCCTTGCGCGCGCTCCAGCAGCACGGCCAGGCCGGCGCGGTCGGGCACGCGCGACAGCGGCTGCTTCAGGTAGCGCAGCGCGACGTAGGTCGGCAGCGCGACGAGCACGAGCGCGTGGAACACGCGCACGCCGGCGGGCACGTGCAGCGTCCAGTCCGCCAGGAAGGCGAACAGCAGCCAGCCGGCGGCGGCCAGCAGCGTGAGCCCGATTCCGTAGGCCCAGACCTGTCGCACCAGCCGCGCGCGCAGGGCGTCGAGGCGGGCGTCGAGGGTCGGCGTCTCGGGCAGTCGGGGTCGTTCGCTCACGTTCGTCGTCGGGTGGTCGGCGCGCGGATCAGCGCTGGAAGATCGGCAGGAAGCGGTAGGGGATCTCGAGGATCAGCACGCCCATCGCCGTGCCGAACACGTCGCCGGGCCCCGTCGAGTTGGGGAACGAGCCGTTCGGTCGCTGGATCTCGAGCAGCACGTCGCGCACGGACTCGAAGTACGGCTCCCAGTACGGGCTGCCGATCGTGTACATGGCCTGCACGCCGTAGTAGTGGCCGTACCAGAAGAAGTAGTGCCCGCGCCGCGAGATCTGCGGCGGGTTGCCGTACCGCACGTTGAACGACGGCAGCGAGCGCACGAGGTAGTCGATGCCGCGCTGGATCGACTCGTCGGAGTAGATACCGAGGCCGTGCAGCGCGGTGACGCCGGCGGCGGTCAGCGGGAACGACGAGCGCGAGTGCACGCCGACCTGGTAGTGGAAGGAGCCGATCTCGCTCTGCCGCCCGTAGCGCGACGGGTAGGCGAGGTGCTGCACGGTCTCCTCGGTGACGGCGCTGTCGACGACGTAGCGCGCGGCGCGGTCGACGGTGGACTTCGGCACGCGGATGCCGATGTTGCGCGCGGCGCGCAGCGCCAGCACCTGGCACACGACGATCGACATGTCGGACTCGACGGCGTACGGCTCGTAGCGCCAGCCGCCCTCGGCGTTCTGCGACTTCACGATGAAGTCGACCGACTTCTGCAGCTTGTCGCGCACGTCGTCGCGGTGCGTCATGCCGTAGATCTCGGCCAGGAACAGCGTCGCGAACGCGTGGCTGTACATGCGCGTGCCGCTCTGGCTGATGTAGCCGTCCTCGTCCACGCAACCGAGGACGAAGTCGAGGCAGCGCTCGACGTTCTCGCCGTACAGGCCGCGGCCGGGCAGGTGTCCGCCGGCCAGGAACGCCATGCCCGCCAGCGCCGTCACGCCCACGTGCCCGTCGTTCGCCGAGGTGTACTTGTAGTCCTCGTTCAGCTTGTAGCCGATCTTGTTCGTCCAGCTGCCGTTCTCGTTCTGCTGCGAAGCGAGGTAGGCGAGGCCGCGGTCGACGGCGGCGGCCTGCTCGGGCGTGACGGTCAGCGGGCTCGTGCCCTGACCGGACGAGAGCGGCGCGAGCTCGGCGACGTCGTCGTTCGCGGCGGTCGCGGGCGCGTCCTGCGGCGTCGCGCCGACGGTGAGCGCGGCGGCGGTCGCCGCGAGGAGCATGGAGGACAAGATCGTCTTCATCGCATCACCTTCAGTCCGTCTTCACCGACGACGAGCAGGGCGTCACCCAGGGCGAACAGGCCCAGGGTCCCGCGGCGGCGGTCGAACGGCCCCAGGACCTGGTTGCCGAGCACCGCGCCGTCGTCCCGTCCATAGCAATAGAGCATCGCGCGCCACTCGGAACCCCTGCCGCCGTCCTGCACGACGACGACCGTGGCCACCGTGTCCGCGCTGAGCACGGGCGTGGGCACCGATCCGTTGTACAGGCGGTCGTCCGAGAGCTGCAAGCGCGCCACCCAGCGCTCGTGTCCGAAGGGCAGGTGGACGGCGTGCAGGCGCAGGTCGCCCGCCGCGGCGGAGACCTGGAACCAGTAGGGGGCGTCCAGCTCGACGCGCGGCGACGCGTCGCCCAGCTCCCAGTAGCGGTCGTCGAACTGGTAGCCCGACAGGGGCGCGGTCGCGCCGAGGTTCGTGTGCAGCTCGACCAGCACGCCCGCGGGGCGCCCGGGGTCGGGGCCGTTCGTGTCGAGCAGCGAGAGGAAGGTGCGGCCGTCCCAGCGCAGCACGCGCATCAGGTCGCGCCCGCCGCCGGCGACGGTCTCCAGCGAGATCTCCCACGCGACGCGCGCGCTGGCGAGGTCGATGGCGACGACGCGGTTCTGGTCCGGCGTGCGCGACTGGTGCAACCACGGCACGACGAGCAGACCGTCCTCGATCCACGTCGCGTCGTAGGTGTCGCCCTGCAACACCTGCGGGAAGGACAGGTCCGCGCGCTTCGCGCCGGTGTACAGGTCGAGCACGACGCCGCTGCGTCGAGCGACGTTCGGCAGGAAGACCACCTCGTCCTCACCGATCACCGGGTCGGCGTGGTACAGCGCGCCGGGGATCGGTCGGGACCACACCGGGCGCCCGCTGCGCGCGTCGAGCGCGATCAGCTCGCGCCCGCTCGGCGCCTGAAGCGACGACAGCGCCAGCACCAGGCCGCGCGCGGCCGCGACGTAGCGCACCTCGCCGCGCGACGGGCGCCAGGCCCAGCGCGCCGCGCCGTCGTCCGCGTCGAAGCAACGGATCGTCCCGCCGCTCGACACGATCACGGCGTCGGGCAGCGTGGCGACGTGGTCCTCGCGCAGGCCGCGGCGGCGCGTGTCGGGTTGCGCGACCTCCCACAGCGGTTGTTCGGGCGCGCTCGCGTCCATCGCGAAGTAGGTCGAGCGTCCCTCGAAGCGGCGCTGGAACAACAGGCGCCGCGTCGCGGGCGCGTCGGCCGCGGGCTCGATCTCGCCCAGGTACTCGACGTCGCCCGGGATGCGCGCGCGCGTGCGCGCGTCGGCGCGGAAGGTGGGGGCGGGGGAGGTCGCGGGGCGCGGCTCGGGGCCGAGCGCCGTGTACAGCTCGTGCAGGGTGCGCCCCTGGTGCTCGGGGAACGGCGACACCGAGCGCGGCACCGACGCCGCCAGGCGTCCGAGCAGACCGCGCAGGTACGACTCGTTGCCTTCGCGCGCGAGCGCCACGCCGAGGTGCAGCGCCAGGTGCGCCTCGCGCTCGTCGGCGCGCGCGGGATCCCACTCGTCCGGCAGCTCGTCCAGCACGGTGCGCGCGACGGCCTCGGGATCGCCGTCCTCCAGCGCGAGCGCGAGCAGCGCGTCGTTCGCCTCCTCCGCAGCGACGGCGAAGGGGTACAGCTCGGGAACGGACTGCAGCGCGGCGCGGTCGCCCTCGGTGAGCGCCTCGTCGAAGCGCTCGCGCGCGGCCTCCTCGTAGGGGGCGTACAGCGCGGGGCCGAGCACCGACAGGCGTTGTTCGATCAGCGCTTCCGCCATCTCGCGCACGGTGCCCCAGGGCGTCTCGACCTCGGGCCACTCGCGCAGCTGCGCGTGCAGCTCGACCAGCTCACGGTCCGCCTCGAAGCGCGTCGCGTAGTGGTCGGCGCGCTCCAGCGAGACCCACAGCCCGACGGGAACCACCCACACCTCGCGCCCGTCCGCGGACTCGTCGGGCGCGAGCGGCTCGAGCCGCACGGGGACCTCTTCCGCGCCGCGCGTGACGGTGGCGCACCGCATGCGGAAGTCGCCGCACTCGACGGCGAGGCGCGTGAGCGCGGCGAGCCACGCGTCGTCGTCGCGCCGGTGCAACAGCGCGATCTCCTGCAGCAGCGTGTCGCGCAGCGCGCGGCGGTCGGGCGCCAGGTCGCGCGCCGACTCCAGCGAGCGCAGCGCGCCGCCGACGTCGGCGAGGTCGGCCTGGACCTCGGCGTACGAGCGCAGCGCGACGTGCAGCTCGACCAGCAGCTCGGAGTCCGCCTCGCCGGTCTGGCGCGCGCGGAAGTCGGACAGCAGCGCGGTGGCCTCGGCCAGCCAGCTGCGCGCGCTCTCGGAGTAGCCGGCGCGCGCGTCGCCGCGGCCGCGCTCAGCGAGCAGCGCCGCGAGGTTGCGCACCGCGTCGCGCGAGTCGGGCGCGCGGCGGAACTCGTCGCGCGCGCGTTCCAGCAGCACGTCCCACTCGAAGTAGCCGGACAGGTGGCGGCTGTTCAGCGTGAACAGCGCGCCGTCGACGGCGAGCAGGTTGCCGCCCTGGCCGCCGACCCACGGCGTGTCGGCCAGCAGGCGACCCTGGCGCCGCTCGATCTCCAGCCGCGAGGTGGTCGTGGGCACGATGATGCGGTCGGCGGTCAGCACGGGCCAGGCGCGCGAGTTCTCCTCGCGGATCTTCGACTCGCCGAACGACCAGCGGCGCTTCGGCACGCCCAGGCGCAGGCCGCCGGAGCGCTCCAGCGCGATCAACCGCCGACCCGCGAGGTAGACCGTCTCGTCGTCCGCGCCGATCAGCAGGTCGACGTCGGGCGCGTAGCCTTCCGCGTCGCGCGAGATCTTGTCCTGGCGCATCGACCACAGCATCGCGCCGGTCTCGAGGTCGACGGCGATCAGGTCCTCGCTGTCGACGGGCGTCGCCAGCACCACGTCGTCCGCGACGACGGGCGGCGTGTTGCGCCAGGTCTGGTCGCGGCGGTCCGCCTCGAACGAGCGGCGGCGCGGCAGCGGCATCTGCTCGTACAGCGTCTCCCACTGCAACTTGCCGGTGAACAGGTCCAGGCTGGCGAGGGTGCCGAGCTGCGTCAGGCACAGCACGCGGTCGTCCTCGACGCGCACGGGCGGCGCGGAGAACGCCCACTCGGGGCGCGAGAACATGTTCAGCTCGCGCTGGCCGCTGATCACCTGTTGCGACCACAACAGCCGGCCGCTGGCGAGCTCGTAGCACGCGACGTGGAAGCCGATGCGACCCTCCAGGCGGTACACCGGCACGATCACGCGCGACGCGGCGATCACGGGCGGGCCGGCCACGCGCATGCGCGTGGCGAAGTCGCCGGACTCGCCGTCCCAGTCGAGCGGGATGTCGTGGTTCCACAGCTCGCGGCCGGTCGCCACGTCGAAGGCGAACAGGCGGCGCTCGGGGATCACGCGCAGGATCGGGATGTTCTCGTAGTCCTCGTTGCCGTAGGGCGAGAAGGGGACCTGCAGCGGCGCGACGACGATGCCGTCGGCGACCGCCGGCGCGAAGAGCGCGTCGCGGTGGTCCAGCCCGGTCTCGTACTCCTTGCGGTCGGACTCGCGCAGGCGGATCCAGCCGCGCGGCTCGCCGCTGGTCCAGCGCTCGCGCCCCGACCACATGTTCACGGCGACCAGCTCGCGCGAGGTGTTGAACAGCACCAGGTCGTCCGCGCGCACGGCGTGCCACAGCATGTCCGCGAGCAGGCTGAACGGCTGCGCGGGCATGGGGAAGGACCGGGGCCAGCTGGACGCGTCGGAGCCGGGCGTGGCGCCGGCGCCCTCGCCGGGTCCGGTCAGGCGCAGCTCGCTGGTGCGCGCGTCGCGGCGCTGGGCGACCGGCGCCCAGCTCGTCTCGGGGTCGTGGCTGCGCACGGCGAGCTCGATGCGTCGCGCCGCGCCGGCGTCGCCCGTCCACTCGGCGGCGAGGCGGTCCCAGTCCTCGCGCCCGTCGAGCGCGAGGTCCGGTCGCTGCAGCTCCGCGCGCACGGCGCGGGCCCACGCGAAGCGCGCCGCCAGCACGTGGCCCGCCTCGAACTCGAGGTCGCCCAGCGCCCACCACGCGCGCGGCGCGGCGCTCGTCAGCGGCCAGCGCTCGGCGATCGACGCGAGCGCCGCCTGGTCGTACTCCGCCCGCGCGCGGTCGAGCGCGGCGCGCGCGCGCGAGTCGTAGCGCTCGCGGTACAGCTGACGCGCCTCGTCGGGCAGCTCGAACAGCCGGGCGCGCGCCCAGTCGGCCGCGCCGGGGTAGACGTCCTGCTGGCTGGGCAGGCTGCGCTCGCCCGACAGGGTCAACGCCGCCGTCGGCCGGCTCGGGTCGAGCAGCGCGCCGCCGTGGTCCTCGATCAAGCGCTGCAGCGCCGCGACCGCTTCTTCCCAGCGCTCGGCCGCGAGGTGCTCGTTCGCGAGCGTCGCCAGGTCGCTGGCGCCGCGCGTGTTCGGGATCGAGAAGGGGTGCACCTCCTCCTGCGCGCGCGCCGTCGTCGGCGCGGTCGCGAGGAGCGCGAGGAGCAGCGACGCGATCCGCATCACACCAGCTCCCATCGCTTGCGGCCGATCCACTCGGCGGACAGCAGCGCGAGCGCGACGAGCAACGTCCACCAGTTGTCCCACGCGTCCTCGAGCTGCGACGAGATCGGCTCGCGCCGCTCCTCGCCGCCGGGGAACTCGGCCGCCAGGTCTCCGATCGACGCGACGTGCAGCGCGCGACCGCCGGTCAACGCGCTGATCGACGCGAGCAGCGCCGGGTCGGGCGTCGGGTCGGCGTTCTCGCGCGACGGCAGCGTGACCTCGAACTCGGTCGACGCCGTGCGGCGCCCGTCCTCCTCGAGCCACGCGCGGTAGACGCCGGGGCGACCGACCTCCAGCGTCGCGCGGTACAGGCCCGGGCGGTCGGGGACCATCACGAGCGACAGCTCGGACTGCTCGCCGTCGGGCGACTCCAGCCGGCCCGACTGCACCGGGCGCTCGGAGGGGCGGAAGTCCTCGTCCAGCACGCGCGCCTCGAGCACGACGCGCTCTTCGAGGCTGTAGCTGGAGCGCAGCGCGTCGAGCCGCGAGCGACGGTCGCCGCTCTTCAAGCGGCCCAGCGCCAGCCAGCGGATCGCGTCGCGCCAGAAGCGCTCGTGGTAGCGGTCGCCGAAGCGGAAGCGCCAGCGCCACGTCGAGTCGAGCGCGAAGAACAGCGTGCGCCCCGCGGGGAAGTAACCGGCGACGAGCAGCGGGTGGCGGCCGTACGGGCTCTCCTCGGTGGGGTGGCGCAGCAGCACCTGCGCGCCCGGCTTCGCGCGCGCGACCGGCGCGTACCAGTAGAAGCCGAACAGGCCGCCGGGATCCTCCCACAAGCGGCGGTTCACCTCGGCGTCCGGGTGCAGGCGCACGATCTGGTGCGGCGCGGCGGGCGTCTCCAGCGCGGGCCGCTTCTCGACGGTCGTGTCGCCGGCGAAGGCGAGCGCGCCCGTGTTGTCCAGCAGCACCGGCAACAGCTCCTCGAGCTCGGTGTCGACGTACGAGCGCGGGTTGTCGTAGGGCCCGGCCTGCATCATCAGGCCGCCGCCGCGCTCGACGAACTCGCGCAGCGACGCCAGGAATTCCTCGCAGCGCGCCGGGTCCGGCGAGATCGCGTAGGGGTTCACGTCGCCCAGGATGATGACGTCGTAGTTCTCCAGCAGCTCCTTGCGGTCGGTGGGGACGCGCAGCAGCGGGTCGACGCCGCGCGAGCTCTCCTGCACGAAGCTGGCCTCGGCCGAGAGCAGGAACATCTGCGCCTCGATGTTCTTGTCGGAGCGCTTCAAGAGCTCCTTCAGGAAGCGGTACTCCCAGCGCGGATAGGCGTCGACGTACAGCACGCGCACCTTCTCCGGCGTCAGGTGCACGCGGAACTCGACGGCGTTGTCGTCCAGCAGGCTCTCGCCGCGCACCGGTTGCACCGAGACGCGGAAGCGCCGGTCGCCGCCGCCCTCGCCGCCGGGCGGCGCGACGAGCACGACGCGGCTGCCCTCGGCGTTCGGCGCGACGGGTTCCTCGGCCAGCAGGCGGTCGCCGCCGTCGCGCAGCTCTTCCAGCAGCACGCGCGACTCGGCCTCGCCGGCGCCCTCGAAGCCCCGCGCGAACACGCGCGCCGTGACGGCGACCTCGTCGCCCTCCAGCACGTCGGTGGGGGCCTCGACGAGCTCGATCCACAGGTTGCGCTCGGGATTCGTGTCGCCGACGACGAGCGTGTGCACGGGGACGCCGACCGACCCGGCCGCGCGCGCGGCGTCGAGCGCCGGCGAGCCGCCGTTCGAGCGCCCGTCGGTGACGATGACGACGTCGGTGACGTGCTCGCCGCGGTGCAGCGCCAGCGCGCGCTCCAGCACCTCGCCGAGGTGCGTGGCGTGTCCGCGCCCTTCCAGCTGCAGCGGCGTCGTCGCGGCGGACAGGTCGCGCGCGAAGCGGTAGGTGTGCACCTCGTACGCGCCGCGCTGCAGCATCGGCAGCAGCTCGCGCTCGACCGCGCGCTTGGCGAGCTCCAGGCGCGCCGTGCGTTCGACGGGGGCGTCGGCCAGCGACTGCAGGGCCGCGCGCTTCGCCTCGTCGGACGCGTAGGAGTCCTCGCGCCGCATCGACGCGGAGTCGTCGACGAGCACCAGCACCTCGGCCGGGCGCACCTCGTCGTGGCGCTGCACCAGCACCGGGCGGAACAGCACGAACAGCAGCACGAGCAGCGCGAGCGCGCGCAGGCCGGACAGGAACATCCGCGGCCCGACGCCCATGCGCTCGCGCGCGTAACCGACCCAGGCGACGCCGGCCAGGAGCGGCAGCAGCACCAGGACGACGATCCACAGCTCGGGCAGGTCGAGCAGCCGCAGGCTGGTGCGCCGGCCCTCGTCCGCCGCGCCCTGCAGGAAGAGTGCGAGCGACGTCATGCGGTCCTCCGGCGGTGTCCGATCCAGGCGCCCCACAGCGACTCGCCGACGAGCGCGATCAGCGCGGCCAGCGCGATGCCGCGCCACAGCTCGCCCTTGCGCGGCGCGCCTCCGTCGGCGTCGCCGTCGCCCTCGCGCGCGCCCGCGAGCTCGAACGCGCGGTGCAGGCCGGTGAGTTCCTCGGGCGCGAGGCGCGCGAGGTCGCCTTCGGCCGCGTCGATGCGCACCGCGGCGAGCACCTTCGACGCGCCCTCGCTCTCCAGCTCGTACAGGCCGGCGCGCGACAGGCGGTCACCCGCGACGGTGGGGGCGGTCCAGCGGCCGTTCGCGACCTCGACCGGCTCGCCCTCCAGCAACACGCGGCCCTGCCCGTCGGGTCCGACGAGTTCCGAGCGCCGCGGGAAGGCGTCCAGCTCCGGCGTCCACGCGTCGCCGGGCGCGAGGTTCCACGCCGTGTCCTCCTCGCTCGCCGCGTTGCGCACGAGCTCGTGCACCAGCGGCACGAGGCTGCGCGGCGACGCGGGCAACAGCGTCCACGCGGGCGAGATCGTCGTCGTCCAGACGAAGACCTTGCCGCGGTCGTAGGCCTTCTCGACCAGCAGCGGGCTCTGGTCGATGTCGTCGAGCCGCGCCAGCACGCGCGCGCCCTCGTCGACGCGCGTCGAGACGAAGTCGTAGATCGGCATCTCGCTGAACAGCGGGCGCCAGCGCTCGTCGTCGAAGAAGCGCAGCGCGGGGTGCAGCGCGTCGAAGTCGGCGGCGCGGTAGTACGACTCGCGGCGCGACGCGACGGAGACGACCGGGCCGATCGCGACGGGCAGCAGGCCCGTCCCGTCCGCGCGGTGCAGCGCGCGCTCGTAGGCGGTCGGTTGCGCGCGCGGGCCCAGGCTGACGATCAGCGCGCCGCCCGCGGCGGTGTGCTCCTCCAGCCGCGCCACGACGCGGTCGCTCAGCGAGCCCACGTCGGCCAGCCACACGACGTCGTGGTCGTCCAGCTCGACCGTCTCGTTCTCCAGGTCGTTCGGCGTGACCTCGCGCGGCTGGAAGGGCGCGGCCGGTCCGCCGACGCCGAACTCGTCGTCCGCGACGGGCTCCAGCACGGCCATCAGGTACCCGACGGCGTCCTTGTCGATCTCCGCCGAGGGCGCGCCGTTCACGACCAGCACGCGCGTCGGCGGCGGCACGCTCACGATCGTCGCGCGCGCGTCGTCGACGGCCAGGCGGTCGCCCTCGAGCCGCGCGCGCAACGCGTGGTCGCCGGGCGTGCGGAACAGGACGGGGAAGACGGCCTCGCCCGCGCCGCGGCCGGGGACGTCGACGATCTGGGTGGGGCGGCGCTCGCCGTCGACCTCCAGCGCGACGCGCACGCCGCGCGCGTTCTCCGCGCCGCGGTTCGCGACGCGCACGCGCACCTCGACGGGCGTGCCGGCGCCGACCAGCGGGCCCAGCACGTCGACGGCGGTGACGGACAGGTTGGGCGGCGTCAGGCCGGCGGGGCCGAGGTCCTCGACGACGACGGCGACGCCCAGCTCGTCCAGCGCGTCGAGCGTCTCGTCCAGCTGGACGGGGCGGCCCTCGTCGCCGACGAAGTTGCGGCGCTGCAGGTCGGTCAAGAGGCGCACCTCGAGCTCGCTGCGTCCGGTGCCGGCGGCGTCCTCCTCCGCGAAGCGCAGCACCTCGGCCAGCGCGGCGGCGAGGTCCAGCCCCGCGTCCTCGGGGCGCTCGAGGCTCTCGACGATGGCGGCGGCCTTCGCCGGGTCGGTCCACGACAGGAGGCGCGGCGTGTCGGCCGCGACGACGAGCCGCGCGCGATCGCCGCGCGCGCCGTCCGACTCGCGCAGCAGCTCCGCCGCGCGGTCCTGGATGCGGTCGAAGACCGTGTCGACGTCCTCGCGGTACCCGGTGGACGCCGACGCGTCGATCACCAGCACCACGTCGCGCCGCGTCTCGGTCAGCGCCGAGAGCGCGCCGTCCGCGCCGACGAACGGGCGCGAGATGGCGAGGGCCAGCAGCGCGACGGCCGCGACGCGCAGCAACAGGAGCAGCCAGTTCTCGAACTGCACGCGCCGGCGCGTCGTCTTCTGCGCCGCCAGCACGAACCGCATCGCGGCCCAGCGCACGGGCTTGTGCCGCTGGCGGTTGAACAGGTGGATCAGCAGCGGGATGCCGGCCAGCGCGAGGCCGGCGAGCAGGCCCGGGTTGGTGAAGCCGTCGAACATCAGCGGCCGCCTCCGCGCGCGCGGGCGCTGCGGTGCGCCAGGTAGGTCGACAGCACGGCGTCGACGGGTTGGTCGGTGGTGAGCTTCAGGTGATCGACGTCCAGCGACGACGCCTCGCGCGACAGCGCGTCGTTGTGGCGCTCGAGCTCGGCGCGGTAGGCCGCCCGGATCGCCTTGGCGTCGACGCGCGTCGTGCCGGCGGCCTCGAGGCCCTCGAGCTTCAGCTGGCTGCCGAAGTCGAAGTCGACCTCCTGCGGGTCGAGGACCTGGAACAGGATCGGCTCGTGCCCCGCGAACTTCAGGCGTCGCAGGCCGTTCGCGATCTCCGCGGGGTCGTCGAAGAAGTCGGAGAAGACCGCGACGATGCCGCGGCGGGACAGGCGCGAGCCGATCCAGTTCAGCACCTTGCCGATGCCGGTCGGGCCGTCCGCCTGCGCGTTCTCGAGCTGCTCCAGGATCGCCTTCTGCTGCGGCGCGCCGTTGCCGGGCGCGACGCGGTTCTTCGACGCCTCGTCGAACAGCACCAGGCCGACGGTGTCGCGTTGCATCAGCGTCAGCTGGCCGAGCGCCGCCGCGCACCAGCGCGCGTAGTCGAACTTCGACCAGTCGAGCGAGCCGTACGCCATCGACTCCGAGGCGTCGACGAGCAGGTGCAGCGCGAGGTTCGTCTCCTCGACGAACTCCTTCACGACGAGCCGGTCGGAGCGCGCGAAGACCTTCCAGTCCACGCGCTTCAGCTCGTCGCCCGGCACGTACTCGCGGTACTGCGCGAACTCGACGGAGCTGCCCGCGTGCGGGGAGCGGTGGTGTCCGGACATGAAGCCCTCGACCACCGTCCGCGCGACGAGGCTGAGACCCGACAGGCGGTCGAGCACCGCCGGGTCGAAGCTGGAGACGCGTCCTTCAGCCAAGCCGAATCTCGCCTGGCCCTAGGACTGTTGCGCGACGCCCGGGACGCCCGCGCCGACGCCGGCCGCGGGGTCGACCTCCGTCAGCAGGCGGTCGACGATCGCGTCCGACGTGATGCCCTCGGCCGCGGCCGAGAAGTTCGTGACGATGCGGTGGCGCAGCACGGGGTGCGCGATCTTCTGCACGTCCTCGATCGCGACGTGGTCGCGCCCGGCGAGCGCGGCGCAGGCCTTGGCGCCGAGCACCAGGAACTGGCTGGCGCGCGGGCCGGCGCCCCACGACACCCACTCCTTCAGGAAGGGCAGCGGGTCCGTCGAGCGCACGCGCGTGCCGCGCGTCAGCGCCAGCGCGTAGTCGAAGACGTGGTCGGCGATCGGCATGGCGCGCACGGCGGCCTGCATGTCGAACAGGTCCTCCGACGACAGCACGCTCTCGGGCTCGGTCGGCGAGCCGGCCGTGGTGCGGCGCAGGATCTCGCGCTCCTCCTCGAGCGTCGGGTAGCCGACCTGCACCTGGAACATGAAGCGGTCGAGCTGCGCCTCGGGCAGCGGGTAGGTGCCCTCCTGCTCGATCGGGTTCTGCGTCGCCAGGACGAAGAAGGGGTCGGGCAACTCGTGGCGCTTGCCCGCCGACGTCACCTGTCGCTCGACCATCGCTTCCAGCAGCGCGGACTGCGTCTTCGGCGGCGTCCGGTTGATCTCGTCGGCCAGGATCACGTTCGCGAAGATCGGGCCGGGCTCGAAGCGGAACGAGCGCGCCGACGTCTCCGGGTCGATGTGCAGCAGCTCGGTGCCCGTGATGTCGCTCGGCATCAGGTCCGGCGTGAACTGGATGCGATGGAAGCCCAGGTCCATCGTCTTCGCGAGGCTGGAGATCATCAGCGTCTTCGCGAGGCCGGGCACGCCGACGAGCAGGCAGTGACCGCGGGTCAGGATCGCGATGAGGAGCTGGTCGAGCACTTCGTCCTGCCCGACGATCACGCGGTGGAGCTCCTCCTTCATCCGGGCGTGCACGGTACGGAGGCGATCCAGGGAGGCGGCGGTCATGAGCGGTCTGCCTTGTCTACGGACGGGGGTGGCGGCGAGCGGAAGGAGCGACGCCGCGGGGAGGCGCGGCGAGGGCGAGCGGCGAGCGGCGAGAACGAGACGGGGGAGGGGCGCGTGACGGCCGTCGGCCGGGGTCCGGGGTCCGGGGTCCGACGACCGGCGTCGGCCGGACTTCCGGAGCCTTCATCGGCCGCGACCGCGCCCGAGGTCGAGCCCGAGGCCGCGCCCCGATCCGCACCCGGACCGCGGCCGCCCGGATCCGGCGCCCCGGTCGCCCGGAACGCACCGATAGGACGGCCGTTTCGCCCCGTCCAGGGGCTACCGCCCCCGGTTCCGCCAGACTACGCGCCCGGCCCGCCGCCGCGAAGGCGCACCCCGTTAAATGGGTGTGTGTCGCGGGCGCCCGGGGGACCCGGCGGAGCGGTCGCGGGATCGCGACGCGCGGCCGGATCAGCGCAGCACGGCGTAGATCAACACGCCGTTCGGCACGAGCAGCTCGACCTTGCCCTCGTGCACCGACAGCCGCCCCGTCGAAGGGCCGCCGGTGAACGGCAGGGGCAGGGCCTCCAGCAGGTACAGCTCGCGCTCGCGGTCGAAGAGGTACAGCGCGCGGTCGGAGGCGAACAGCGCGCGGTCCGGCGACAGCAGGAGGTCGCTCAGCGGGGTCTCGCCGCGGCCCAGGTCGATCGCGTCGCGCCGCGCGCCGGAGGCGGGGCGGTAGGAGGCCAGGGTGAACAGCGGCCCGTAGCGCGCCAGCAGCAGCGTGCCGTCCGCGTCCGCGCCGAGCAGCGCGAGGGCCTCGTCGCGGGCCAGCGCCGGGTGGACGACGAGCCCCTCGCCGCCGAGGTCCGCGTCGCCGCGCAGCCACAGCAGGCGGTCGCCGTCCGCCGGCGCCCAGGCGACGACCGGCGGCGCGCCGTCCCGCGCGGGCACGACGCGCGGCGGCGGCACCGCGCTCCAGCCCGGATCCGACGCCTCGCGGCGCGGGTTCTTGTACGACCACAGCACGCGGCCGTCGGCGACGTCGAGCAGCACGCCGAGACCGAGCTGCGTGCCGCAGAACACGCGCGTCGCGCCGACGCGCACCGGCGCGGACGCGGGCGTGCGGATGCGGCGCGTCGCGGCGATCGGGATGTCGACGCGCGCGCGCGGCTCGGCGCCGCGGCCGAGCTCGCGCACCCACAGCGGCCGGCCGCTCGCGAGGTCCAGCGCGAGCGCCACGGCCCGCGCTTCGCCGCGCGCCGCGAGCCGCAGGCGGCCGTTCTCGTCGACCTCCTGGCTCCACACGCGCGCCTGGACGACGAGGCGGTCGTCGAGCAGCAGCGGCTCGGGCTGGAACTCCCACAGGCCGGGGCCGAGCAGCTCGTCCAGCGGCGCGACCAGCCCGTCGACTTCGTTCCACAGGCCGGACGGACCGACCGCCCACTCGAGGCGCCCCGCGCGCGGGCCCTTCGGCGGCACCAGGCGCGCGACGGTGTTCGAGCGCTCGTCGTAG
>JAUHYB010000431.1 GCA_030426745.1 bacterium | reverse complement strand
ACGGCCTGCGCGTGCCGCCGCCGGACTTCGACACGATGATCGCGTCGTTCTGCGTCGCGGGATCGACGCGGCGCCACAACCTGGACGACCTGGCGCTCACCTACTTCGACATCCGCAAGATCCCGACGTCGCAGCTGATCGGCACGGGCGCGAAGCAGGTGACGATGGCGCAGGTCGAGATCGACGAGGTCGGCGAGTACGCGTGCGAGGACGCGGACGTCACCTACCGCCTGCGCGGCGCGCTGGAGCCCGAGCTGGCCGAGGTCGGCGCGGAGGACCTGTACCGCGAGCTGGAGCTGCCGCTGGTGCCGGTGCTGACGGCGATGGAGGAGCGCGGCATCCGCCTGGACGTCCCCCACGTCGAGGCGATCGGCGCGCAGCTCGAGAAGGAGATCGAGGCGCTCGTCTGGGACATCCAGGAGATCGCCGGCGAGAACTTCAACGTCAACAGCACGAAGGCGCTGGGCGAGGTGCTGTTCGAGAAGCTGCGCATCCAGGACGACGCGGGCGTCAAGCGGCCGAAGCGCACGAAGACCGGCTGGGCGACCGACCACCAGACGCTCTCGGACAAGTACCCGGGCGTGCCGATCGTCGAGAAGGTGCTGGAGTACCGCGAGGTCAGCAAGCTGAAGTCGACCTACGTCGACGCGCTGCCGAAGTTCGTGAACCCGGAGACGGGGCGCATCCACTGCTCGTTCAGCCAGGTGAGCGCCGCGACGGGCCGCCTGGCGTCCAGCGACCCGAACCTGCAGAACATCCCGGTCCGCACGGAGCGCGGGCGCAAGCTGCGCGAGGCGTTCGTGCCCCGCGAGAAGGACGAACACGGCGAGTGGGTGCTGCTCGCCGCCGACTACTCGCAGGTCGAGCTGCGCATCATGGCGCACTTCTCCGAGGACCCGGCGCTGACGCAGGCGTTCGCCGACGGCAAGGACATCCACGCCTCGACGGCGGCCGTGCTGTTCGGCGTGAAGGAGGACGAGGTCGACCGCGGCATGCGATCCAAGGCCAAGGCGATCAACTTCGGCCTGCTCTACGGCATGGGCCCGGCGCGCCTGGCGCGCGAGACCGGCTTCGACATGATCGAAGCGCGCCAGTTCATCGAGAAGTACTTCGAGTCCTTCCCGAACGTGCGCGGATGGCTGGACGGGACGCTCGAGTTCGCGCGCGAGCACGGCTACGTCGAGACGCTGTTCGGCCGCAGGCGCGAGATCCCCGACATCCTGAACGACAACGCGCGGATCCGGTCGGGGGCGGAGAACGTCGCGGTGAACACGCCGATCCAGGGCTCCGCGGCGGACATCATCAAGCGCGCGATGATCGACCTGGAGGACCGCATGGCCGGTTCGGAGCTGGCCGGCGCGCTGCTCTTGCAAGTGCACGACGAGCTGGTGCTCGAGGTGCCGAAGGCCGAGGTCGAGGCGACGACGACGTTGGTGCGCGAGTGCATGGAGGGCGCGACGGAGCTGCGGGTTCCGCTGGTCGTGGACTTCGGCAGCGGGAAGAACTGGCTGGAGGCGCACTAGGACGCGAGCGGGGCGGCGCAGGTGCGCGGCGTCGCGTGGTCGCGGGCGCCTGTGAGGTGCACGGTCCGGCGCGGTCCCCGGCTGCGCCGGCTTCACCGGGAGTGGAGCGCGGGCGCGGTGAGAGCGCTCGTCGGGTGAGAGGCGCAGGCGTCGTGCGCGGCTCGAGAGCTTCGACCGGTGAAGAAGGTCGGCGCGAGGTGAGGGCGCACGCCGGCTGAAGGGCAACGGCGTCGTGTGCGGTGGGTTCGCGTGGGGCGGCGTCGCGTGAGGGAGGCTCGCGTGGGGCGGCGTCGGGTGAGGCGGGTTCGCGTGGGGCGCGGGCGGGCGGTCGGAGTGGGCGCGTGCTGCTGCCGTCGTCGTCGGAGGGACCGGGGCGGACAGCGCACTTCCTGAAGAGCGAAGCTCCTGGCACCGAGTGCCTCCCGGGAGGGCCGCGGCGCGAGGGGCGCGGGGTGCGTGTGCGGTGTGGCGCGTGGCGCGTGGCGCGTAGATCGCGGCACGCGGAAGGGGATCCGGGCGCGCGCTCTGAGCTGCGTGCCTCGACGCGATCGTCGCGCTTGACACGCAGCGCGAGCTCACGGGGTGGGTGCGTGGTCGCCGCGTCGCGAAAGAGCGCCGTTATCAAGATCGGCACTCGCGCAGACCGCGGCCCCGGCGGACCCCGCGGACCCGGCGGGGCCCGTGAGCCGGTGGAACCGGTCGAACAAGAACGGCTCGAATCACGGAATAGATGCATGAATCGGCACGTTGCGACGAACCTGCATGGCCGCACGTCGTCTACATCCATGTGCGGCGCGCTGCTCAACACGAACTCGACTTCCCCGTCCCGCGCAGATGGGGCGGACATCGAACGGGCGCCGGCCGACCGAAGCGCGGGAGCGGTGTGCCGCACACGAAGCGGACGCGCGTGAACACGCACGACCCGCGCCTCGTGACGATCAAGCGCGCGAAAGGCCTGCCCGCGCTGCGCACCGGACTCGCCGGTCACGTGATCGTCGAAGCGATCCAGCGCGCGTCGAAGCCGACCTTCCGCGTCGTGCACTTCACGATCCAGGTCGATCACCTGCACCTGATCGTCGAAGCGAACGACGCGGAGAGCCTGGCCGGCGGCATGAAGGGGCTGCTCTGTCGCCTCGCGCGCGGACTGAACAAGGTGTGGCAGCGAATCGGCAAGGTCTTCCCCCATCGCTTCCACGACTTCGCGCTGCGCAGCTTGAAGGCGACTCGCAACGCGCTGCTGTACGTGCTGAACAATCACCACAAGCACGGCGTATGCTCGCCGCGGACGGACGGGGCGCGCCGGCCGGACGAGTTCTCGAGCGGGAAATATTTTGAAGGTTGGGCCGGCTGCGAACAGGAGTACTCGCCGGACCAGGAAGGCGCGTACGTCGCGAAGGGCGGGTGGAAGCTCACGGTCGGCTGGCGGAAGCGATATCCGCTGATCCGGATCGACGAACGGCCCGGCAGGCCGCCC
>JAUHYB010000053.1 GCA_030426745.1 bacterium | reverse complement strand
CGCGCGACGAGCCACGCCTCGAAGGGCGCCAGCGCGCTGCCCTCGGCGTTGCGCGCGAACGCGAGCTCCTCGCCCAGCGCCGCGTCGCGCCCGACGACCACGCCGGCCGTCGCGTCGCCGTGGCCGGCCAGGAACTTCGTCGCCGAGTGCACCACCAGGTCCGCGCCGTGCTCCAGCGGCCGCTGCAGCACCGGCGACGCGAAGGTGTTGTCGACGGCGAAGCACGCGCCCGCCGACCGACACAGGCCCGCGAGCGCGGCGAGGTCGACGACGCGCTGCATCGGGTTCGTCGGCGTCTCGACCAGCACGAGCTTCGTGTCGGGCCGGATCGCGTCGCGCACCGCCCGCGCGTCCGTCGTGTCGACGAAGTCCGCGGCGATGCCGAGCGCCGGCAGCACGCGCGTGAGCAGACGGAAGGTCCCGCCGTAGGAGTCGTCGCCGGCGAGCACGCGTCCGCCCGCGCCGACCAGGCGCGCGACGGCGGCGACGGCCGCCATGCCGCTGGCGTAGGACAGCGCGAACGCGCCGCCCTCCAGGTCGCGGACGGCGTGCTCGAGCACCTCGCGCGTCGGGTTGCCGCTGCGCGAGTAGTCGTACGCGCCGTCGCCGTCCGCGCCGGGCTGCGCGAAGGTCGCGGTCTGGTACAGCGGCGGCGAGGTGGCGCGGTGCGGGTCGTCGTCGCGGCGGACGCCGCGCGCGATGCGGGTGTCGACGTGCATCTCCGGCCTCCTCAGGTCGTCGCGCATCGCGCGCGCTCCGCGGCGAGGTCCGCGAGGTCCGCGTAGGCGGCCTCCGCGGTCGGCCAACGCCCGGCGCCCTTGCCGGTGACGTGCGTGGACGCGCCGCCCGCGTCGTGGACGAGGACCGCGTTGTCCTCGCCGCGGACGCGGGCCAGCGGGTGCGTCGGCGCGAGCCCGACCAGGCGCAGCTCCGCGCGCGGCGTGCCGTCCTCGATCGCGCACGACGCGACGAGCCGCGTGACGACGCCGCGCGCGCGGTCGCGCCGCACGCGGGCCGCGTCGTCCGCGGTGACGCCGTCGCGCGCGCGCCACGCGACCAGCGGCGCGCCGGGGAAGGCGGCGCGGGCGAGCAGCTCCGTCTTCTGCGCGGCGTCGGTGCCGTCCAGGTCCAGCGCGGGATCCGCCTCGGCGAACCCGGCGCGCTGCGCGTCCGCGACCGCGTCGTCGAAGGACGAACCCGCCGCCAGCGCGTCGAGCACCGCGTTCGTCGTGCCGTTCAGCACGCCGTCGAAGCCGCGCACGCGCCCGTCGCGCGCGCGCCGCGCGACCAGCTCCAGCGCCGGGACGGACCCGCCGACGGCGGCGGAGTGCGACAGGCGCGCGCCGGTCGTCGCGGCCAGCGCGAAGAGCGACGAACCGCGCCGCGCCAGCAGCGCCTTGTTCGCCGTCACCACGTCGAGCCCGGCCTCGAGCGCGCGCGCGACGACCGCGCCCGCGTCGTCGACGCCGCCCAGGACCTCGACGATCACGTCGGGGTCGCGCGCGAACAGGGCGTCCGCACCCGCGACGCACAGCGGCGCGCCGTCGCGGGTGCGCAGCGCGCGGCGCGCGCCCCGCCCGACGTCGCGCACCAGCGCGCCGACGACGTCGAAGCGCGCGGGGTCCGCGACGAGGCGTCGCCGCAGGCCCTCGCCGACGGTGCCGAGGCCCGCGAGCGCGACGCGCAGCGGTCGCGGGGCGGAGCGGGGCGCGTCCTCGAGTTCGTCCGCGCCCGCGCGCACGACCGTCGGCGGGGGCCCGTCGAGCGCGCCGACCTCGAACGCGAGGTCGCGCTCGCGCGCGAAGCGGATCGCCTGCGGTTGCACGACGCCGCCGCCCAGCGTCAGCGCGCGGTCGTACGACAGCGCGCCGAAGCGCCGCGGCCGCGGGCCGGGCGCGGCGGGGTCGCGCTCGTACAGGCCGTCGACGTCCTTCCACAGGACGCAGCGGTCGGCGCCGAGCCGCTCGGCCAGGAACAGCGCGCTCTGGTCGGAACCGCCGCGGCCGAACAGCGCGGCCTCGCCGTCCTCGTCGACGCCCTGGAAGCCGGGCACGACGACGACGCCGACGTCCGCCAGCGCGCGGGTGAGGCGCGCGCGGTCGACGGCGATCGGGCGCGCGTCCAGGCGCGGCCCCTCGCACGCGAGGCCGATCGCCGACGCGTCGAAGCGCTTCGCCGGCACGCCCGCGCGGTTCAGCGCCAGCGCCAGCAGCGCGGTCGCCTCGGCCTCGCCGGTCGACAGCAGCGCCGCCAGCGCCGACTCGTCGCCGTTCGCGCGCCACGCGTCCGCTTCGCGCAACAAGCGGTCGGTCGTGTCGCCGATCGCCGACGCGACGCACAGCACGCGCGCGCCGCGGCGCCGGGACGCGTAGACCGCGTGCACCGCCCGCGCGAGGTCCGCGCGCTCGCGCAGCACCGACGAGCCGAACTTGTAGACGTGCAGCGAACTCACCGCGCACCTCCCGCCGCGGCGAGCGCGCGGTCGAGGTCGGCGACGAGGTCCGCGGGATCCTCCAGGCCGACCGACAGGCGCACGAGGCCGTCGCCGATGCCGAGGCGCGCGCGCTCCGCCGGGTCGAGGTCGCCGTGGGTCATCGTCGCGGGGTGCGTGACGAGGCTCTCGGCGGACCCCAGGTTCTCGGCCAGCGCGAAGCAGCGCGTCGCGCGGACGAACGCGTGCGCCGCGGGGACGCCGCCGGTGAGCTCGACCGCGACCAGCCCGCCGCCGTCGCGTTGCTGGCGGCGCGCGAGTTCGGCCTGCGGGAAACCGTCCAGGAACGGATGCGCGACGCGCGCGACCGCCGGGTGCTCCGCGAGGAAGCGCGCGACCGCCAGCGCGCTCGACGAGTGTCGCGCCATGCGCAGCTCGAGCGTCTTCAGGCCGCGCAGCGTCAGCCACGCCTCGAACGGCGACTGCGGCGCGCCGAGCGTCTTGCGCACCAGGCGGAAGCGCTCCAGCAAGTCCGCGTCGCGCGACAGCAGCGCGCCGCCCAGCGTCGCGTTGTGCCCCTCGATCGACTTGGTCGTCGAGTACAGCACGACGTCCGCGCCGAACTCGAAGGGGCTCTGCAGCGCCGGCGTCAGGAAAGTGTTGTCGACGACCAGCCGCGCGCCCGCCGCGTGCGCGGCCTCGGCGGCGGCGGCGAGGTCGCACAGCGCCAGCGTCGGGTTCGCGGGGCTCTCGACGATGCACAGCGCGGCCGGCTCGGCGAGCGCCGCGCGCCACGCGACCGGATCGCTCGCGTCCGCCGCGTCGACGCGCACGTCGAAGCGCGACAGCACGCGGCGCAGCAAGCGCGTCGTGCCGCCGTAGACGACCTCGCCGACGACGACGCGGTCGCCGGCCGACAGGAGCGCCAGGCACAGCACGCTCGTCGCGGCCATGCCGGTCGCCGTGCAGACGGCGGGCGGCGCGCCCTCGAGCGAACCGAGCGCGGCCTCGAGCGTCGCGACCGTCGGGTTCGTGTCGCGCGAGTAGGTGTAGCCGCGGTGCTCGCCGACGCCGTCCTGGACGAAGGTCGTCGACTGGTGGATCGGCGTCAGGATCGCGCCGGTCGTCGGGTCGGGGGTGCGGCCGCCGTGGATGGAACGGGTGGCGAAGGCCGCGGCGGGCGCGCCGGTCGGGGCGCCCTGGGTCGGCGCGGAGGGCGCGCCGGGGGTGGCGGGGGACATCTCTGGTCTCCGGGTTCGATGGGTCGCGTGCGTGGGGAGGTCTCGGGAACCCCGGGCAGCGACCGGCGAGTCGTGAGCGGGTCGCTCAGACGGCTCGCGCGGGGTGCGCGCTGCCCGGGCAGGGCATCGCGCGGCGCATCGATCGGAGGGAGTGGTGCATGGGGGAGAGGGCGGCGTCCTCGGCCGTGGGAGGGGACCCTACCCCGCTTCGGAGGGGCGTCAAGGGGGACTGGAGCGAAAAATTCAATTCATCCGGATTCGATGTTCTGTCCGGCCGGGGCCGGCGCCGGCCACGGAGAGGGCCCGCCCCCGCTCAGAGCGGACGGAGGCGGGCCCAAGGGGGCCGGCGCACCGCCTCGGGCGGCGGGGCGCCGGCACGTCGATCGTCCGATGCGGAGCGGGCGACGTGGGGGCGTCCGGGTCCCTCGTCCCGAACGCCCCCCGACGCCGTCGCGGGTCCGGCTCCGGCCCCGTGGCGGCGCCCTGCGGGGCTCAGAGCCAGTCGATGGCGACGCCCGAGCTGAAGTTGCTGCCGGAGGCGCAGGCGCCGCCGGGGGAGCGGTACCAGAGCTGGTAGTGACCGCGCGTCCCGGGTTGCGCGTCGACCAGGCCGGCCAGCGGCGCGCCGAAGCCGGCGGCGCCGGTCGCGTCGAAGTGGACGCGCGCCAGGCGCTCCTGCGGCGCGCCGATGCACAGCACGCCGTCCCGGAACAAGGTCGGCGTGCCGAGCGATCCGCCGAACAGCACGGCCGGCTGCCCCGCCGGTCCGCCGAGGGCGGTGAGCTCCAGGTCGTCCGCGGCGACGCGCGCGGACCCGGCGCCGACGAGCTTCGCGCCGGTGGTCGAGTCGTGGGCGCAGCCCTCGTCCGGCGCCCCGAAGTTCGCGCAGGGGCAGTTGCCGACCGCCGGATCGCCGACGCAGAAGGCCGGGGCGACCGGCTGGTCCACCAGCACGACCTCGTCGATCATCCAGCCGAAGCCGACGTCGCCCGAGCCGTCGTGCAGCACGTCGAAGCGCAGGTGGCAGGCGAGCCCGCCGTACAGGTCGGCGCCGGGCGCGAGGATCTCGATCGCCTCGGGCGCGCTGTCGTTGGTCAGGTCGAGGTGCGTCGCCAGCACCAGCGGCGGCAGCGTCGAGATCGAAGGCGGCATCAGCCGCACGGACACCGAGTCGCCGGCCTCCAGCTCGAGCCGCGACAGGAAGTTCAGCCGCAGCGGGCCGCCGGCGGGCACGAACTCGGGCGAGGTCAGCACGCTGACGAAGGCCCAGGGCGGGGTGCCGTAGACGCAGGGCGACTGCGAGAGCGCGCTGGAGGCCCAGCCGCCGGGCGCGCCGCACTCGCCGGGCGTCGTGATGTGCCACAGCTGGACCTGGTCGTGGACGAACCACTCGATGGCGCCGTTCAGGAAGTCCTCCTCGAGCAGCGGGGCATCCTGGGCCGCGGCGAGGGGGGTGAGGAAGGGGACGACGAACGCGAGGCGCGCGAAGGGGGTGCGCATGGGTGCAGCCTGATGAGGGTGGGTGCGAGCGGGGACGCCGCCCCATACGCCGCACGACGCGGGCCTTCGTTCCGACCGCGTACGGATCGGGTGCCGGCGGCGTCAAGCGCGCGGCGCGGCCCTCCGCGACCGGCGCGCCCCGCCGCGGCGGGGATCCCCACCAACGCGGAACGGCCCCCGCTCGAGAGCGAGGGCCGTTCGCGTTCGACGTCGCGCGGGCGCGGAGCCGCGCGCGATCGGGCGGGTCAGTTGGACTCGCCGTTGTCGAAGCTGATGTCCGACACGGTGCGGACCGGGTTCTCGATCTGGCTGCGCTCCCAGACGGTACCGCGGTTGTCCCAGGCGTCCGTGCCCCAGAACTGGACCGTGTTGAAGATCAGCACGTCGCCGACGGCGGCGATGAAGCCGACGAAGGGGTAGACGGGGATGATGTCCTGGAGGAGGGCGCCGTGGAGCCACGCGTTCTCCGAGTACTTCTGGTCGCGCCACTGGTCCCAGCTGTACTGGACACGGTTCGGACCCGACTGGCAGCTCGCGACGAAGCTCAGGGCGAAGACGGCGAGAAGGCCGCCGAGGATGGATTTCTTCATGGATCTCTCTCTTCTGCAGTGAGGCCCGGAGACGCCGAACGTTCGGCCCGGGCTCGAGATGGCCGCAGATCCTTCCCGATCCGTCAGGGCCGTACAAGCCCCTCCCGGCGAAAGTGCGCCCTCACGAGGGCGAGCCCGCGGCGGCCAGGATCGCGCTCCGCAGGGCCTCGGCGGGGGGGAACTCGCCGCAGTCGAGGGCCTCGAGGCCCGGCCGGAAGTCCTCCAGGCCGCCCCGCCCCGCGCGGCGGTAGGCCAGCCAGCGGACCCCCAGCTGGAGCCTGTCGCAGAGCTTCGCCAGGCGGGCCTCGCGGGTCGCGCCCGCGGCGTACTCGGCGAAGCGGGCCCGGGCGGCGCCCGAGAGGGGCTCGAGCAGGGCGTCGGCGAGCCGCTCCTCCATCGCCGCCTTCGCGCCCTCGGGCAGCGCCCGGGCGGCCTCCCGCGGCAGGTCGCCGCTCCGCGCCTCGGGCGCGTCGTGCACCGCGAGCAGCGCGACCACCCGGTCCACGTCGACCGGCGGCTCGACCCGCGGCGCGACCGCCAGCGCGACGAAGAGCGCGCCGGCGACGTGCCCGGCGATCGACTCGGGATCGGGGACGCCCGCCAGCACCCAGCCGGTGCGCGGCAGGTGGTCGAGGGGCAGCAAGCGCTCGAGCGCGTGGAGGACGTCTTCCATGGGGAATCGATGCCGAGGAGCGGCGGCGGACCCTATACTGCCGCGTTCGCAACCGGGCCCCAAGGGCTCGGGAGCGCCTCCCCACGCGATCGCCCATGTTGCTGCGCCTGAAGAAGGGTCTGCCCCCGCTCCAGCTCGACGCCGTGCTCACCGAAGCGCGCGGCCTCGGGTACGACCACCGTTTCCTCGACGAGGGGCGGACGCTGCTGGAACTCAGCGGCGCGGAAGGCCGTCCGGAGCACCGCTCGCGCTTCGAGGACCTGGTCGGCGTGGCCGCCGTGCTCGACGCCGGCGACGCGCGCGAGCGCCACGAGCGCGCGCCCGGCGCCCCCGAGCGCGCGGTGCGGGCCGGCGACGCCGTCTTCGGCGCGGGCGCGGCCAGCCTGGTCGCGGGACCCTGCGCCGTCGAGGACGCCGACCGCGTCATCGACATCGCGCGACGCGTGCGCGCGCAGGGCGCGACGCTCCTGCGCGGCGGCGCGTACAAGCCGCGCACCTCGCCCTACTCCTTCCAGGGCCTCGGCCGCGAGGGCCTCGAGATCCTGGCGCGCGTCCGCGCCGAGGTCGGCATCGGCGTCGTCACCGAGGTGATGGACCCGCGCGAGGTCGAGGCCGTCGCCGAGGTCGCGGACATGCTGCAGATCGGCGCGCGCTCGATGGCGTCGTCGCCTCTGCTGCTCGAGGTCGGCAAGGCCGGCAAGCCCGTGCTGCTGAAGCGCGGCTTCGGCGCGACCGTGCGCGAGTTCCTGCTGGCGGCGGAGTACCTGCTGTCGACCGGCAACGAGGACGTCGTGCTGTGCGAGCGCGGCGTGCGCGGCTTCGACACCGGCGTCACGCGCAACCTGCTCGACGTCGGCGCGGTCGCGCACCTGAAGCGCGCCACGCATCTGCCCGTCGTCGTCGACCCGTCGCACGCGGCGGGTCGCGCGGACCTCGTGCGGCCGCTCGCGCGCGCGGGCGTGACCGCCGGCGCAGACGGCCTGATCGTCGAGGTGCACCCGCGCCCGGCGGAAGCGCACTCCGACGGCGCGCAGGCGATCTCCGTCGACGAACTGGCGCTCGTCGCCTCGGACATGCGCGCGTTGCTCGAGCTCGAGGACCGCGCCTTCGTGACCCCCGGCCTCGAGCGCGCGAGCGCCTGAGCCCACGACCCTCCCGGAGACCGCACCGTGAGAACGCCCTTCCTGGCCGGCAACTGGAAGATGAACCTGGACCGGCGCGCCGCGCTGGACCTCGTCGCCGCGCTGCGCGAGCGCTTCGCCGACCGCGACGACGTCGACGCCGCCGTCTGTCCGCCCTTCGTGTACCTCGCGGAGGTCGTGCGCGCGCTGGACGGTTCGCCGATCCGGGTCGGCGCGCAGAACTGCTGCGACGAGGAGTCGGGCGCGTTCACCGGCGAGGTCAGCGCCGCGATGTTGAAGGACATCGGCTGCGACCTCGTGATCCTCGGCCACTCCGAGCGCCGCCACGTCTACGGCGAGACCGACGAGCTGGTGAACCGCAAGGTGCACCGCGCGCTCGCGACCGGCCTGGACGTGATCCTGTGCGTCGGCGAGACGCTCGAGGAGCGCGAAGCCGGCCGCACCGAGGCCGTCGTGCGCGCGCAGCTGCAGGGCGGACTCGAGGGCGTCGACGGCGCCGCGATGGAGCGCGTCACGATCGCCTACGAGCCCGTGTGGGCCATCGGCACCGGCAAGGTCGCCACCCCCGAACAGGCCGGCGAGGTGCACGCGTACCTGCGCGGCCTCCTGACCGGTCGCTTCTCCGAGTCGATCGCCGCCGGCGTCCGCATCCAGTACGGCGGCTCGGTCAAGCCCGACAACGTGCGTGAACTGATGGCCGTCGCCGACGTCGACGGCGCGCTGGTCGGCGGCGCCGCGCTCACGCCCGACAACTTCCTCCCGATCCTCGAATTCGACAGGTGAGACCATGTCTCTCGCGATCACCCTCCTCTACATCGTCTTCGTCCTCTCGGCGATCGTCCTCGTCACCGTCATCCTGCTGCAGGAAGGCAAGGGCGGCGGCTTCACGGACGCGCTCGGCACGGCCGGTCAGCAGGCGTTCGGCGTCAAGGCGCGCGGCATCCAGAGCTTCACCGGCATCGTCGCCGCGATCTGGATCGTCAGCGGCCTCGGCATCCACATCATGAACCGCGGCCACAGCTCGAGCTCGGTCGTCGACGGCGGCCCGAGCGTCGAGAACGTGCCGACCGACTCCTCCAGCGGCCCCGCGGGCGACGGTCAGTAGCGCGATGGACTCCGCCCAAGTCCTCGAACTCTTCCGCGAGTCGGGCGCGATGCTCGAAGGGCACTTCGAGCTGTCCTCGGGCCTGCACTCCGACCGTTACTTCCAGTGCGCGCTCTTGCTGCAGAACCCGCAGCGCGCCGAGCGCCTGGCGCGGGCCCTCGCGCCGCGCGTCCCGAAGGTCGAGCTGGTGGTCGGCCCCGCGCTGGGCGCGGTGACCTGGGCGCACGAGATGGCGCGGGCGCTGGGCGTCGACGGCATCTTCACCGAACGGAAGGACGGCGAGATGACGCTGCGCCGCGGCTTCCACATCGAGCCCGGCACGCAGGTGCTGGTCGTCGAGGACGTGCTGACGACCGGCGGCTCGGCGAAGGAAGTGATCCGCGTGCTGAAGGGCCTCGGGGCCGAGGTCATCGCCGTCGGTTCGATCCTGAACCGCTCGGGCGGCAACCCCTTCGAGGAGTTCGGCCTGCCGCTCCACTGCCTGGCCGAGGTCGAGGTGAAGACGTGGACGCCCGCCGACTGCCCGCTGTGCGCGCAGGGCTCCGCGGCGGTCAAGCCCGGCAGCCGCACGGCCTCCTCCGCGTCCGGGAGCGCGCGTTGATCCGATCGATGACGGGCTTCGGCTCGGCCGAGGTCGAGTCGAACGGCGTCTCGGTCCGCGTCGAGCTGCGCTCGGTCAACCACCGCTTCTTGCAGGTGCGCCAGCGCGTGCCCGTCGAGTTCGGCGAGCTCGAGCCGCGGCTCGAGGCGCTCCTGAAGAAGCGCCTGTCGCGCGGCTCGGTGAACCTGACGGTCGCCGTCACGCGCACCGCGTCGCCGAACGCGGTCGAGCTCGACCTGACGGTGGCGAAGCGCTACCGCAAGCTCCTGGGCGAGGCCGCGCGCGAGCTGGCGCTGCCCGACGACGTCGGCCTGGCGCGCCTGATCGACCTGCCGGGCGTCATCGCGCAGCGCGCCGACGAGGCCGAGCGCGAGCGCGAGCAGAAGCTGGTCGAGAAGGCCGCGAAGCAGGCGATCGACGCGCTGATCGAGATGCGCGAGGCCGAGGGCGCGCGCATGGACAAGGACCTGCGCAAGCACGCCAAGGCGATCGAGCGCCTGCGCAAGCAGGTCGGCGCGCGCATGCCCAAGCTCGTCGCCGAGCACCAGGCCGCGCTGCGCGAGCGCGTGGCGGAGCTGGCCGGCGGCGTCGAGATCGCCGAGGCCGACCTGGCGCGCGAGGTCGCGCTGATCGCGGACAAGTCGGACGTGTCGGAAGAACTCGCGCGGCTCGAGGCGCACCTCGAGGCGCTCGCCGAGACCCTCGACAAGGGCGGCGCGATCGGCCGCCAGCTGGACTTCCTGGTCCAGGAGCTGAACCGCGAGGCGAACACGATCGGCTCGAAGGCCGGCGACGTCACCGTCGCGCACGCCGTCGTCGACCTGAAGACGAACATCGAGCGCGTGCGCGAGCAGGTGCAGAACGTGGAGTAGGCGGCGTGGCGGACCTCGAGGGCAAGATGGTGTTGATCTCCGGGCCGTCCGGCGCGGGCAAGTCCACGATCTGTCGCCGCCTGGTGCAGGATCCGCGCGTCGAGTTCTCGGTCTCCGCCACGACGCGCAAGCCGCGCGCGGGCGAGGTCGACGGCCGCGACTACCACTTCCTGTCGCCGCAGGAGTTCCGCGCGAAGACGGCCGCCGGCGAGTTCATCGAGCAGGCCGAGGTGCACGGCAACATGTACGGCACCCTGCGCGCGCCGATGGAGCGCGCGATCGCCGAGGGGCGCGTCTACCTGCTCGAGATCGACGTGCAGGGCGCGAACCAGATCAAGGCGCAGCAGATCCCCGGCCTGTTCCTGTTCATCGCGCCGCCGGACGCGGAGACCCTGCGCAAGCGCCTGGTCGGCCGCGGCACGGACGCGCCGGAGGTGGTCGAGCGCCGCCTCGCCAAGGCGGAGGACGAGCTGCGCGAGCGCGTGAAGTACGATCACGTGATCGTGAACGACGACGTGGAGCGCGCGCTGGCCGAAGTGCGCGCGCTGATCGGCCTCGACGGCTGACGCGACCGCGTCCCGACCACGACCGCGACGAACAAGGCGAAGGACGGAGTCGACTGCGCGATGAGCCACATCCTGCTCGGGGTCTCGGCCTCGGTGTCCCTCTACAAGGCCTGTGACCTGGCGTCGAAGCTGACGCAGGCCGGCCACTCGGTGCGCGCGGTGCTGACGCCGCGCGCGGCCGAACTCGTGTCGCCGCAGCTCTTCGAGGCGGTGTCCGGCGAGCCGGCCCACACGGACGAGTTCGATGCCACGCGTCGCGGCGCGATGGACCACATCGACCTGGCGCGCTGGGCCGAGGTGCTCGTCGTCGCGCCGGCCTCGGCGGACCTGATCGGGCGCCTGGCGAACGGCCTGGCCGGCGACCTGGTCGCCACGGCCGCCCTCGCCGTGCCCGCGGACCGCCCGCGCCTCCTGGCGCCGGCGATGAACCCCGCGATGTGGGCCCAGCCCGCCGTGCAGCGCAACGTCGCCCGCCTGGTGGAGGACGGCTGGCGCCTGGTCGAGCCCGGCGAGGGCCACCACGCCTGCGGCGACGCCGGCCGCGGCCGCCTGGCGGAGCCCGCCGACATCCAGCGGCGCGTCGAGGAGGCGCTGGCCTCGTGAGTCCCGCCCCCGACCCCGGCGCGCGCCACGTCGTCATCACGGCCGGCCCGACGCGCGAGCACGTCGACCCCGTGCGCTTCCTGTCCAACGAGTCCTCCGGCCGCATGGGCTTCGCCATCGCCCGCGCGGCAGCGGCCCGCGGCGACCGCGTCACGCTGATCGCGGGCCCGGTGAACCTGGAGACGCCGCCCGGCGTGACGCGCGTCGACGTGGTGTCCGCCCGCGACATGCTCGCGGCCGTGCAGGAGGCGTTCCGGGACGCGGACGTGCTCATCATGAGCGCCGCGGTGGGGGACTGGCGCCCGGCCCGGAAACTGGCCGGAAAGTGGCGCAAGAAAGACGATGGCAGCGACTCTGCTTCCTTGGAGTTGGTCCGCAATCCCGATATTCTCGCGACCGTAGCGCGCGACAAGGGCGAGCGCCTCGTGATCGGCTTCGCGCTCGAGACGGGGGACGGCCTCCGGCGCGCGCGCGCGAAACTGAAACGCAAGGGTGCGGACTACGTGGTCCTGAACGACGCCTCGGCCCTGAACTCCGAACGCGCCACCGTGACCGTCATCGGTCGCGACGGCAGCGAGCGGCGCATCGACGCCCGCTCGAAGGACGAGATCGCCGCCGTGCTCGTCGAGCTGGACGCCCCCGCCCCCTCGCAGTAGGCGGACAGGCCGCGGCCAGCGGTCCAATCGAGGGGAACGAAACGCATGGCCCGAAAGGCCGGCCGCAAGGCGTCGTCGAAGCGCGGCAAGACACAAGCGGGCCTCCTGGAGCGCTACCGCAGCATGCTGCGCGGCTTCCTGTTCGGCGGGCCGGTGGAGGAGGAGTCCGCCGACCGCTTCCAGGAGATCAAGGGCCTCGTCTTCATCGGCCTGGCCGCCTGGCTGTTCCTCTCGCTGGTCACCTTCTGGGACCCGCCGAGCGACCCGCTCGCCGACGGCCGCAACCTGGGCGGTTCGCTGGGCCACTTCTTCGCCAGCGGGGCGCTGCGCGGCTTCGGCTGGGGCGGCTACCTGGTCGTCCTGCTGCTGGCGGCCTGGGGCCTCGTGATCCTGACGCGCAAGACGGTCGCCTGGCCCGCGCTGCGCCTGTTCGGCGGCGTGTGCTTCGTGTTCTCGGTCGGCTTCCTGCTGCAGCTCGGGCTGGGACCCGAGACGGTCGTGGTCGACGGCGAGACGCTGTACCTGGCGCGCAGCGAGGTCGGCGACCTGTCGCCGACGCTGCCCGGCGGACCGGGCGGCTGGAGCGCGCTGATGCTCGAGCCGGCGCTGGTCGAGAAGTTCGGGCGCGCGGGCCTGTGGATCCTGCTGTCGATCACCGCCGTCGTGTCGTTCATGCTCGCGACCGAGATGGCGTTCTACCCGGCCATCGCCGCCTTCAACGACTGGCGCGAGGAGCGCGCCGAGGACAGCGAGGAGAGCCTGCTGTCCTCGATCGGTCGCTGGACCGGCGCGCTGTTCGTCGGGCTGTGGGACTTCCTGCGCGGCGCCGACCTCGAGGACGAGCCGGCGACGGCGACCAAGGCGAAGTCGAAGAGCAAGCCCAAGGCGAAGAGCAAGGCGAAGGCCAAGAGCACGCCGAAGAAGGCCGCCGCGAAGTCGAAGTCGAAGAAGGCCGCGGACGAGGACGAGGTCCCGCTGCAGGCCGCGACGCGCGTCGAGGCCGAGGACGCGCTCGAGGACGACGAGGAGTGGGAGTACGAGGACGACCCCGACGCCGAGGAGGAGTGGGAGTACGAGGACGAGGAGTACGAGGACGACGACGAGGCCGAGCTCGAGGATCCCGACGACGACGAGGAGTGGGAGTACGAGGAGGTCGACGAGGAGGAGTGGGAGTACGAGGACGAGGAGGACGAGGATCCCGAGCGGGAAGCCGCCGAGATCATCCCGGCCGCCAAGCCCAAGAAGACGCCCGCGAAGCCCAAGCAGGACACCGCGAAGCCCAAGAAGGACGTCGTCAAGCCGATGCAGGCGAAGGCCCTCAACTACGAGAGCCCGACGCCGCCGGCCGGCCCGTGGACCTTCCCGAGCCTGGAGCTGCTGATCGACCCCGAGGGCGCCGCCGGCGTCGACAACGAGCACCTGCAGAAGTCGGCGGTCAAGCTGGAGAGCGCGCTGAAGTCCTTCCGCGTCGACGCCGAGGTCAAGTCGGCGCAAGTCGGCCCGGCCGTCACGATGTTCGAGCTGACGGTCGCCGAGGGCACGCGGATGAACAAGGTCACCGCGCTCAGCCAGGAGATCGCCGCCGCGCTGCAGGCGCGCAGCGTGCGCGTCATCGCGCCGATCCCCGGGCGCTCCACGATCGGCGTCGAGGTGCCGAACAAGTCGCGCCGCGTCGTGCGCCTGCGCGAGCTGATCCACAAGAAGGCCTACGACAAGAAGTTCATGGCCCTGCCGCTGTTCCTCGGCATGGACGCGGAGGGCACGCCGATCGTCGAGGACCTGGCGAAGATGCCGCACCTCCTGATCGCGGGTCAGACCGGCTCCGGTAAGTCGGTCTGCATCAACACGATCCTGGCGTCGGTGCTGCTCACGCGCTCGCCGCACGACTGCCAGATGATCCTGGTCGACCCGAAGATGGTCGAGCTGCAGATGTTCTCGAAGGTCCCGCACCTGATGTGCCCGGTCGTCACCGACGCGCGGCACGCGACGCAGGTGCTGAACTGGGCCGTCGAGAAGATGGAGGGGCGCTACGAGCTGATGAAGGACGCCGGCGTCCGCAACATCAAGGGCTACAACGCGCTGGGCGAGGAAGCGCTGCGCGAGCGCCTCGGCGACAACTTCAACGAAGAGCGCACGCCCCGCCACCTGCCGTACATCGTGATCGTCATCGACGAGATGGCGGACCTGATGATGGTCTCCAAGAAGGAGGCCGAGCAGGCGATCACGCGCCTGGCGCAGAAGTCGCGGGCCGTCGGCCTGCACGTCATCGTCGCGACGCAGCGCCCGTCGACGGACGTCATCACCGGCGTCCTGAAGGGCAACCTGCCGACGCGCATCGCGTTCAGCGTGGCGTCGAAGATCGACAGCCGCGTCATCCTGGACACGATGGGCGCCGAGAAGCTGCTCGGCAACGGCGACATGCTGTACACGCCGCCCGCCTCGTCGTCGATCAACCGCGTGCAGGGCGCGCTGGTCGAGGACGACGAGCTGCAGCGCGTGATCGACTTCGTGTGCGAGAGCTCGGCGCCGACCTTCAACCAGGAACTGGTGCAGACGGCGACCGGCTCGAAGCCGCCCGGCGAGGTGACCGCCGCGGCCGGCAGCGGCCCGGACGATCCCATGTGGGACCAGGCCGTGCGCACCGTCCTGAAGACCAAGCGCGGCTCCGCCTCGCTGTTGCAGCGCGCGCTGGGCGTCGGCTACACGCGGGCGTCGCGCCTGATCGATCAGATGACCGAGGAAGGCATCCTCGGCGACCACCGCGGCAGCAAGTCGCGCGAGCTCATGATGACCCTCGAGGACTGGGAAGAGATGCACGGCACGCCGATCGAGCAAGGAGCCGGTGATGAGTGAGAAGCCCGCCAACAACGACCGCGCGCAGTTCGTCGTCTCGCTCCTGCTCGTCGGGGTCGGAGCGTTCCTGCTGCTCATCAGCGTCCTGACGCTGAAGAACGGCGGCATCCCGGAGTCCGGCGGCGGGGCCGCGGTCGTCGCGCGCGCGACGCTCGGCACCTTCGGCATGGTCCCCGGCCTGCTGGCGGGGCTCGCCGTGCTCGCGGCCGGCTGCTGGATCTTCCTGACGGAGGAACAGCAGGGGGTGTGGAAGCACCTCGCCGGCGCGTTGTGCACCGCCTTCGCGCTGTCGATCCTGCTCGGCGCGCTGTCGCTCGAGGCCGGCGGCACCTTCGGCGCGCTCAGCGGCGGCGCGGTGTCCGGCGTCGCGACCAAGGCGGGCGGCGCGCTGTTCGGCGTGCTGTGCCTCGCCGCGCCGGTGTGGCTGTTCTGGCTCAGGGACCGCGTCGACCTGTCGCGCTTCGTGAATTCCGCCCCGCGCAGCGCCGCCGACGCGGAGTTGGAGGACACCGGCGTCAGCGCGCTGGAGGCCGAGGCGCTCGCGCCGCCGACCTCCGCGGGCCAGGCCGCGCCGGAGCTGACCAACCCCTACCCCGAGGACGTCCGCCTGCGCGGCGCCGTGCCCGAAGGCGCGACGCCGATCGACATGGGCGGGTCCGCGACCACGACCTTCTTCGATGACGCGCCCGTCGACGCCCCGGATACGGCTCACGACCCGGCCGTGCACCGCTGGACTCCCGACCGTCACGCCGACGACGAATCCGCTGACCAGGATCTGGCTGCGTCCGGGCCCGTCGGCGCTTCCTGGGA
>JAUHYB010000430.1 GCA_030426745.1 bacterium | reverse complement strand
CCCGATGATTTCGCACCCGGCACGGTACCTTCGGCTACCACCGAGCGCCCCCCCACTCACCGTGGTCGCCCCGCTACACTCGTCACCCATGAACCGCGTCTGTGTCTTCACCGGGTCGAACCCCGGCCGCGTCCCCGCCTATCGTGAGGCCGCGGTGCGCCTCGGGACGACCCTCGCCGAGCGCGGGATCGAGCTCGTGTACGGCGGCGCGCGCGTCGGCCTGATGGGCGCGGTCGCCGACGCGACGATGGCGGCCGGCGGCGTGGCGGTCGGCGTGATCCCCGAGGGGCTCGTCGAGAAGGAGGTCGCGCACCAGGGCCTCGACGAGCTCTACGTCGTCGCCTCGATGCACGAGCGCAAGGCGTTGATGGCCTCGCTGTCGGACGCCTTCATCGCGCTGCCCGGCGGCGTCGGCACCTTCGAGGAGACCTTCGAGATCCTCACCTGGTCGGTGCTCGGCATCCACGACAAGCCGATCGGCCTGCTCGACGTCGGCGGCTACTGGTCGCAACTCGTCGCCTTCCTCGAGCACAGCGTGCGCGAGGGCTTCGTGCACGAGAAGCACGCCGGCATGTTGTTGCGCGAGGACGACCCCGCGCGCCTCCTCGACGCGTTCGCGACCTACGAGCCCGCGCGCGTCACGAAGTGGATCGAGCTGGAAGAGGCGTAGCCCTCAACCCGCGCCGACCGGCACCTCGGGCTCGCCGCCCGATTGCAGCCACGCCGCGAAGCCGCCGCGCAGGTCGACGAGCGGTGACGCGTCCTTGCCCGCCGCCTCGATCAGGCTGGCGGCGATCAGCGAGCGGTAGCCGCCCTGGCACTGCAGCACGTACGGCCCGGTCGGCAGCTCGTCCATGCGCGCCGTGAGCTCGTCGAGCGGCAAGTGCGACGCGCCGGGGATGCGGCCGGCGTCCCACTCGCCGCACTGGCGCACGTCGACCAGCGGCACGCGCTCGCCGGCGCGCTCGCGCGCGAGCAGCTCGGTCGCGTCGACGCGGCCGGTCGCGCGCGCGAGGTCCGGCCGGTCGTCCAGCGCGTGCGCGTAGTCGTCGACGAAGCCCGCCACGCGGTCGAAGCCGATGCGCCCGAGCCGCATCGCGCTCTCCTCCTCGCGGTCCTCGTCGGCCAAGATCACGATCGGGCGCGCGGGGTCGAGCAGCGCGCCGACCCACGACGCGTAGCGCCCGCACAGGCCGACGTAGATCGCGCCGGCGAGGTGCGACCGCGCGTAGTCCTCGGGGTCGCGCGTGTCGAGCAGTTGCGCGTCCTCGTCGCGCGCGAGGCGCAGCGCGTCGTCGAGCGTCAGCGCGCGCAGGCCGCGCGCGAGGGCCTCGTCCAGCGTCGCGCGCTCCGCGCGGTTCGTCGCCGCCGCGTGCGCGAAGTACGCCGGCGCGGGGCGCAGGCCGGTCGTGACCTCGCGCACGAAGTCCTCGCGCGACATCGGCTGCAACGCGTAGTTGAACCGCCGCTGCTCCCCCATCGTCGAGACGGTCTCGTTCGACAGCGCCTTGCCGCACGCCGACCCCGCGCCGTGCCCCGGGTAGACCTTCGTCGCGTCCGGCAGCGGCAGGATCACGCGGTGCAGCGAGTCGTAGAGCTCCGCCGCCAGGTCCTCGCGCGACGCGCCGACCGACGCCGCCAGGTCGGGGCGGCCGACGTCGCCCAGGAAGAGCGTGTCGCCGGTCAGCACGCCGTGCGGTTCGTCCGCGGAGACGGCGAGGTCGTGGACGACCAGGCAGATGCTCTCCGGCGTGTGGCCCGGCGTGGCGCGCGCGACGACGCGCACGTCGCCCAGCTCGATCGCCTCGCCGTCGGCCAGCGGTTCGAAGGCGAAGTCCGCGCGCGCGCCGGCGCCCAGGCGGATCGTCGCGCCGGTGCGCGCCTGCAGCTCGAGGTGCCCCGCGACGAAGTCGGCGTGCACGTGGGTCAGCACGACCTCGCGGATGCGCACGCCGTGGCGCTCGGCGCGCTCCAGGTAGAGGTCCACGTCGCGCCGCGGGTCGACGACGATCGCCTCGCCGCTCGCCGGGTCGCACAGGAAGTAGGAGGCCTGCGAGAGGCAGCCGAGGTAGTGCTGTTCGAGGATCATCGTCGCGGTGGGGTTCGGGGGCTGGGCGGTTCGCGGGCGGGGTCCTTGCGAGGCGCGGGGTCGATGAGCGGAGTCGCTGCGTGGGGTCGATGCGTGGAGCGCTGCGTGAGGCGGCGCCGACCCGCGGGAGCGGGTCCGCGGCGAAGGACGGTGAGAGCGCGCGGCGGGCCGCTCTCCCGGCGGCGAGCGATTCCGGAGGCCCGGCGCCGGAAAGCGCGCTCCAGCCCCCTCGCATTCCGGGGACCGCTCGCCAGAATGGTCCCATGAGTCGACCCAACGAGGAGTCCCGCCTCGTGGAGATGGCTCGCCTTGCGGCAGCGGAGAGCAACGAGCACGCCGATGCGTTCTTCATCGGACTGTACCAGGACCTCCGTCGGAAGGCGCAGCAGCACTTGGCGGGACAGGCACCCGACCACACCCTGCAGCCCACGGCGCTCGTGCACGAGGTGTACCTGCGCATCGCGGACTACAAGTACGAGGACCGCGAGCACTTCCTCGCGATGGCCGCGACGGCGATGCGGCACGTGCTCGTGGACCACGCGCGCAAGCAGCGCACGGCGAAGCGCGACGCGCCGGGCATCCGGCTCGCGCTCGACACCTGGATCGAGCACTTCCAGGGCGGCGACCGGCCGGTGGACCTGCTCGTCTTCGAGGAGGTCCTCGAGCGCCTCGCCGAGCGCTCCCCCGAGGCCGCCCGCCTCGTCGAGCTGCGCTTCTACGGCGGCCTGACGAACCCCGAGTGCGCCCGCGTGCTCCAGGTGCCGCTGCGGACGCTGGAGGCCCGCTGGCACGCGACGCGCGCGTGGCTCGAGGCGCAGTTCCGGCCGGAGGACTGACGGGGCCGCGCGGGAAAGTACGGAGCCGGGCTCGTTTTTTCACCGCGCGCCGTCCGTGGAGAGGCGCCTACGGCGCCTCTCCACGGACGGCGCG
>JAUHYB010000052.1 GCA_030426745.1 bacterium | reverse complement strand
GAGGAGCGCGAGCTGACGCTGCACCTCCTGGTCGACACGTCGAGCTCGATGGACTTCGGCACGCGCGGGCGGACCAAGCGCGACGCCGCCGCGCAGTTCGCCGCGCTCGTCGCGTTCACGGCGATCCGCTCGCAGGACCAGGTCGGCCTGACGCTGTTCGGCCGCGAGGCGGGCCTGCACCTCGAGCCGAAGAAGGGCGGGCGCCACGGCCTGCGCGTGATCCGCGAGGTGCTGGCCGCGCCGTCGACGGGCCGCGGCAGCGACCTGCGCGAGGTGCTGGAGCACCAGCTGCGCACGCTGCGCCGCCGCGGGATCGTGTTCGTCGTCTCGGACTTCTTGGACCAACCGCTGGACCCGCCTCCGGACCCGTCGCCGGGCGCGGACGGCGCCGGCGACGCCGAGTTCTGGGGCGACTCGCTCGCCGGCCTGTCGCTGCGCCACGACGTGATCGCCGTGCGCGTGATCGACCCGCTGGAAGAAGCGCTGCCGAACTCCGGGCGCCTCGAGCTGGCCGGCATCGAGTCCGGCGCGCGCCGCGAGGTCGACGCCGGTTCCGCCGATCAACGCGCCGCCTGGGCGCGGGACGCCGCGGGCCGCCGCGCCGCGCTGGACGCGCTCTTCGCGCGCTGCCGCGTCGACGCGCTGGAGCTGCGCACGGACCGCGACCTCGCGAACCCGCTGATCGAGTTCTTCCGGCGCCGCCAGGCGCGCTACGGCGGGAGGGTCGTGTGATCGCGCGCGCGCTGTTCCTCGGCCTGTCGCTGGTCGTGACCGCGGCGCTCGCGAGCGCCGACGACGCCGTGCGCTGCGCGTTCACCGCGACGCCGACGTCGGCCGAGATCGGGCAGCCGGTCGCGCTGCAGCTGGTCGTCGAGCACCCGCGCGGCGCGCGCGCCGTCGTCGACGACGCGTGGGCGCCGCCGGAGGGGGAGTGGATCACCTACGACCGCCGCCCCGCGATCACGCGCGACCTGGAGGGCGGCCGCGCGGCGACGACGATCGCGTGGACCGTCGCGGCGATCGACGCGGGCGAGATGACGCTGGACGCGCCGGCGGTCGCTTGCGAGGTCGACGGCGTCGCGCACGACTGCGCCGGCGCGGCGGTGACGCTGACGATCGCGAGCGCGCTGACCGACGCCGACGAGGGGCCGCGACCCGCCGCGCTCCCGCCCGCGGAGCTCACGCCGGAGGAGCGCGCCGCCGCGTCGCGCTACGTCTCGCCCTGGTGGTTCGCGGCGTTGCCGTTGCTGGGCCTCGGCGCGGTCCTCGTCGTCGCGCTCGCGCGCCGCGCGCCGCGCGGTCCCGTCGCGCCGCCCGCGCCGACGGCGGACCAGCGGTTGTCGGCCCTCGCGCCGGACGGCGACGCCGCGGAGTACTGCGCCGCGCTGCGCGCCGCCCTGCGCGACGGCTGGGACGCGTCGCGCGGCGTCGACCTGGCCGGCCGCACGGACGCGGAGTGGATCGAACAGCACGACTTCGACGACGCGCGGCGCGCGCGGATCGCCGAGCTGCTCGCGCGCTGCGAGGCGGTGCGCTTCGGCGGCGAGCGCCCGACGCGCTTCGCCCTCGCGGAGTGGCGCGACGCCGCGCGCGAGCTGCTGCCGGCGGAGGAAGGCGGCGAGGGCCGCCCGGAGGCCGCCGCGTGATCGCGCTCCTCGTGCAAGCCGGCGCGGCCGAGAGCCTGACCGCCGCGGAGGGGCGCCTGGCGCTGTGGGGCGACCTGTCGCTCGCCGACCCGATCTTCCTGGTCGCGCTGCCGCTCGCGTGGCTCGCGCTGTGGTTCGGCCGCGGGCGCGCCGGGCGCGCGAAGGGGCGCGTCCCCGCGGTCCCCGCCGACCTCGGCGGCCGCACGCTCGCGCAACGCCTGTCGTTCCTGCCGACGCTCTTGCAGGCCGTCGCGCTGTCGCTGGTCGTGGTCGCGCTCGCGCGCCCGCTGCGCGGCGACGTGCGCACGACGTCGGTGTCCGAGGGCGTCGACATCGCCGCCGTCATCGACCGCTCCAGCTCGATGACCGTGCAGGACATGGACTACGAGCAGCGCACCGACCGCGGCCGCACGCGCCTGGAAGTCGTGCAGGAAGTCGTCTCCGACTTCGCGACGCGCCGCATGACCGACCGCGAGGGCAACGCCGACCGCGTCGCCGTGTTCAGCTTCGCGCGCTACCCGCAGATCCTGTGCCCGTTCACGCTGGACGTCGACTCGGTGCGCGGCTTCGTCGACTCGATCGAGCCGGCGATGGGCGGGACGCCGGAGGACGGAACGGGCATCGGCATGGCGCTGGCGAAGGCCGTCGCCGTGCTGCGGCAGTCGGACGCGGACTCGAAGGTGGTCGTGCTGCTGACCGACGGCGAGGAGACGGTGCACGCGATCGAGCCCGAGGAGGTCATCCCGATGGCCGCCGAGGAGGGGATCAAGGTCTACACCGTCTTCGCCGCGCGCTACGTGCCGAACAGCTTCGGGCGCTGGGTCGACGCCGACCGCGCGCAGATGGACACGATGCGGCGCATCGCGGAGGAGACCGGCGGCGTGTTCTTCCGCGCGAAGGACCAGGCCGGGCTGGAGGCCGCCTACGCGAAGATCGAGGAGCTCGAGCGCACGCCGCGCGAGGAAGAGCGCTCGATCGACCAGTACGACCTGTACCCGCGGCTCTTGCTCGCGGGCGTCGCGGTGTACGCCGCGGCGTGGCTGCTCGCGTCCACCTGGCTGCGGAGGATCGCGTGATCGGCCTGCTGGGCTTCGACCTGTTGCGCCCCGCGTGGGCGCTCGCGCTGGCGGCGGGACCCGTCGTCTTGGCCGTCGGCCTGCTCGGGCTGGCGTGGCGCCGGCGCGACCTGGCGGCGTGGGCCGACCGCGAGCACCGCGCGCGCCTGTTGCCCGGCTTCTCGCGCGGTCGCGCGCGCCTGCGCCTGGCGCTGGCGACGGCCGCGGTGCTGTTCGGCACCTTCGCGTTGACCGGGCCCGTGCGCGGCTACTCCCTGCAGGATGTCGAGCGCGCCGGCCACGACGTCGTCGTGCTGGTCGACACCTCGCGGTCGATGCTGGTGCAGGACGTGCGCCCCGACCGCCTGGGGCGCGCGAAGCGCGAGGTGCGCGGCCTGCTGCAACGGCTGCAGGGCGACCGCGTCGCGCTGCTGGCCTTCGCCGGCGACGTGCGCGAGGTCGCGCCGCTGACGCACGACCGCCGCACGCTGGAGCAGTTCGTCGATACGCTGGACACGCGCGACAACCTGCTGGGCGGGACGAACATCGGCGGCGCGTTGGAGAAGGCGCTCGCGCTCTTCGACGGCCGCACCGGCGCGCACGAGGCGATCGTGCTGATCACCGACGGCGAGGACCTGGAGGGCCAGGGCCTCGAGGTCGCGCAGCGCGCGGCGGAACAGGGCATCCGCATCTACGTCGTCGGCATGGGCACCGAGGGCGGCGGCAAGATCCCCGACGAGATGCGCGGCTTCGTGCGCGACGAGACGGGGTCGGAGGTCGTGTCGGCGCTCGACGGTTCGACGCTGCGCGCGATCGCGGAGGCGACGGGCGGCGAGTACCTGTCGGTGCGCGACGCGGCGCTGCCGCTCGAGGAGCTGTACGAGAAGCGCATCACCAAGCTGGACTCGCGCGAGCTGTGGGCCGGCAAGCTGCGCGTGCCGCACGACCGCTACCAGTGGCCGCTCGTGCTGGCGCTCGTGTGCATGGTGTGCGAGGTCGGCTTGCGCGAGCGCCGTCCGCGGCGGCGCGCGAAGGAGGACGCGGCGTGAGCGTCCGGGTCGGGATGTCGGTGGTGTTCGTCGTCGCGGCGATCGCGGCGTTCGCGGCGGCGCAGGTCGGGGGGCGGGACGCGGCGCCCGCGCCGAACGCGGGGATCCCGCTCGCGCCGGTGACCCCGGCGCCCGCGGACAGGGACTCGGACAGGGACGCGGACAGGACGGCGGCGTCGACAGACGGCGCGGACGGGGCCGTCGCCGCGCTCGCGCTGCCGCCCGCCTACGACGGATCCTTCGAGGACGGCCTCGCGACCTTGCGCGCGCTCGCCGCCGCGCGCGAGCCCGCCGAGGCGCGCGCCTTCGCCGACCGCCTGCTGGCGCCGCGCGGCGTCGGGCGCGCGCGGCTCGCGCTGTGGAACCAGGGCGGCGACGGGACGCGCGCGGCGCTCGACGCGACGGCGCCGCTCACCGAGCTCCTCGGCTGGAACGGCCGCCCCGCGGTGCTGCGAGCGCGCGTGCGGCTCGAGCGCGGCCTGGCGTCCCTCGACCCCGAACAGCGACCGGAGGCCGAGCGCGACTTCGGCCGCGCGCTCGCGCTGGCGCCCGCCGGTCCCGTGCGCCTCGCGGCCGCCTACGACCTCGCGCTCGTCGCGCTGCTCGACGCCGAGGACCAGCGCGCCGAGATCCCCGAGTTCGGCGGGCCCGACCCGAACGCCGCGCCCGCGATCCCCGGCGTGACCAGCACGCCGGCCGCGCCGCAGGGCGCCGAGGACGAACCCGACCCGCTGGAGGAAGCGCGCCGCGCGTACGAGGAGGCGCTCGAGCGCTTCGTCGATCGCCTGCGCCTCGACTGGCGCGACGCGGACACGCGCGCGAACGTCGAGTGGTGCCAGCGCCGCCTCGACGAGCTGGACGAGCTCGAGCGGCAGCGCGAGGAGCAGGAGCAGGAGCAGCAGCAGCAGGACCAGCAGGACCAGCAGCAGGACCAGCAGGACGGCGAGCAGCAGGACCGGCAGGACCAGCAGGACCAGGAAGAGCAACAGCAGGACGAGTCCTCCGACCAGCAGGACGAGTCGAGCTCCGAGGACGAACGAGAGGGCGAGGAGGAGTCCGAACCCGAGGGCGAGGACGAGCCCCGCGAAGAGGACGCCGAGGACCAGGACGCGGAACAGGACGCGCCGCAGGACGCCGAACCGCGTGAGGTGCACCTGTCCGAGGAGGAGATGCAACGCCTCCTGAACCGCCTCGCCGAACACGAACGAGAAGCGGAACGCCTGCGCGAGATGCGACGACAGCGCGGCTCGAACCAGGTGGACCGGGACTGGTGATCATGACGACGAACCGAATCGCGATCCTCGCGTGGCTGTGCCTCGCGCTCGCCGCCGTCGGCGGGTCCGCCCCGGCGGCGACCCCGTCGCCCGCCCAGCGCGGCGCCGCGTCGCGCGTCAGCGCGCACCTCTCCTCCGGCCTCGTGCAGCTCGGCGGCGCCGTCCGCGTCAACGTCTTCGCGCAGGACGTGGAGGACGCGCGCATCGTCGACGTGCCCGAGGTGCCCGGCTTGAAGCTGTCCGGCGTCTCCTCGCCGTCGCGCGAGTCGCGCATCGCGTACGTGAACGGCCGGCGCAGCGCGTCGACCTCCTTCCGCTGGGTCGTCGTCTACGACCCGGTGGAGGAGGGCGACTACGTCATCCCGCCGATCGAGCTCGAGGTCGACGGCGAGCGCGTGAAGACGCAGGAGCTGTCGGTGACCGTCCGCCGCGACATGCGCGGCGAGGAGCTGGGCTACATCGAGTGGATCGAGCTGCCCGAGCGCGTCTACGAGGGCGAGCCGTTCCGCCTGCGCCTGCGCTTCGGATGGGACGGCCGCACGCGCGTGAACTACGCGAACCTGCTGCTGCCCTGGGCGTCCGGTCTGCCGAACGTCATCGACGCACCCGACCCGTCGCGGCGCCCGTCGAACCCGCAGGAGCTGAACCTGAACAACCAGGGCCGCATCACCGTCGAGACGCTGGGCGAGCAGACCGTCGACGGCCGCACGCTGGTGCTGTTCGAGCTGGACCGCCGCATGGTCGCCACGCGCAACGGCGCGATCGAGGTGCCGCAGAGCTACCTCGAGTTCGGCGTCGTCGAGGGCAACCTGATCCGCCGCCGCAAGGACACGAACATGGTCGGCGTCGACGCGCGCTCGATCGAGGTGCGGCCGCTGCCGCGCGAGGGGCAACCCTTCGACTTCTCCGGCGCCGTCGGCCAGGTGCAGGTCGCGCAGAACGTCGACCGGCGCTCCGTCGACGTCGGCGAGTCGATCAAGCTGTCCGTCGAGTACCGCGGCCAGGCGAACATCGAGTTCTTCACCGCGCCCGACCCGGGCCGCCTGGAGGCCTTCGACGACTTCCGCCTGTACGGCACGACGGACGACTACGAGGGCGGGCGCCGCCGGATCGTCTACGACATCGTGCCCGAGCACGCGGACGTCGACGTGATCCCGCCCTTGCCGCTGTGGATCTTCGACACGCGCCGCGAGGAGTACGTCGCGGTCGAGACCGAGCCGATCCCGATCCGCGTGCGCGCGCTCGAGGGCGCGACCGGGCTGTCCGGCGAGACGGACGACGGTCCGGTCCTGGACGTCGGCGACATCCAGACCGAACCCGAGGGCCCCGACGGGCCGCGCGGTCCGTCGGACGGCGCGCTGGTGCTGGCGCCCGCGATCCTGGGCGCGGGATGGTTCGCCTTGCGCGCGGGCGTGCGCCGCGCCGGCGATCCGGACGCGCCCGCCGCGCGCGCGCGACGCGCCGCCCTGCGCACGCTGCGCCGCGAGCTGGCGAGCGCCTCCACCGCGTCCGCGCAGTCGCTGGCGCTGCGCCGCTTCCTGGCCGCGCGCAGCGGCGAGACGCCGGAAGCCTGGGACGGCCGCCCCGCGACGCAGTGGTACGAGGAACGCGCGCGCCGCGAGGCCGACGAGCCGCCGCGCGCGATCGTGGAGCTCGACGCCTTGCAACGCGAGCTGGACGAACAGGTCTGGGCCGGCGCGGACGGCGCCGTGGACCGCGCGCGCATCGAGTCCGTCGCGCGCGAGCTGGTGGGAGGTGCGCTGTGACGACGATCGACGGACTTCGCGCGCTGCGCGCGGTCGCGTGCGCGATCCTGGCGGCGTGCGCGCTCGCGACGACGGGCGCGGCGACGCCGGGCACGCAGGACGCCGCCGACGACGTCGTCGACGGCAGCGCCGCGCACGCGGACGTCACGCCCGCGGAGCTCGACGCCGCCGCCGCGCGCGCCTACCGCGACGAGGACCTGTCCACCGCCGAGGCGCTGTGGCGCGAAGGCCTGCGCTCGCCCGCGCTGTCGAGCCGCGAGCGCGCGCGCTGGATGACGAACCTCGGCAACGTCGCCGCGCGCGACGACCGCTGGACGGAGGCCGCCGCGTGGTTCGAGGGATCGCTGCTCCTGCGCCCGCGCGACGCGGCGACGCGCGCGAAGATGGACCACGCCCGCGCCGAAGCCGGCTGGCCGCCCGCCGACCGCGGCGACCTGGCCAGCACGACCCGGCGCGTGCTCGGCGCGGTCACCGAGGACGAGGCGCGCTGGATCGCGTTGTTCGCGCTGCTGCCGCTGGCGGTCGCGCTCGGCGGCGAGGCGCTGCGCGGCGGCCGCGCGTGGCGCCGCGCGTGCTGGATCGCGCTCGCGCTGTGGCTCGTCGGCACCATGCCGTGCGTCTACGCGTCGCTGCGCCCCGTCGATCCGGTCGTCGTGACCGCGCCGGGCGGCGCCGCCGCGCGCTCCGAACCGCGCACCTCCGCGACGCGCCTCGAGCGCCTGCCCGCCGGCTCGCGCTGGGAACGCGTCGATGCGCTGGGCGAGTGGACCAAGCTGCGCGGCTCCGGCGAGTCGGGCGGCGCCGGCGTCCGCGAGGTCTGGGTGCCGTCGAGCGACGTGTTCCGCCTGCGGCCGGTCGCGGGCGCGGGGGAGTGACCGGCGACCGGCTTTGAGCCGCGCCCGCGCGGGGCGTAGGATCGGGTCCGTCCCCAGCCCTCTCTCTCCACATGAGCCTCCCCGAGAAGCACGTCTTCGTCTGCATCGCGAACCGCCCGCCGGTCGCCGGTGCCTCCTGCGGCAACTCCGGATCCCGTGAGCTGATCGAGCGCCTGCAGTTCGCGCTCCTCGAGCACGGCGGCCCGCTGGTCACGCAGGTCAAGATCAACGGCTCGACCTGCCTGGGCCCCTGCGAGCAGGGGATCAACATGGTCGTCTACCCCGACGGCGTCTGGTACAGCCGCGTCACGCCCGACGACGTCCAGGAGATCGTCGAGTCGCACCTGGCGGGCGGCCGGCCGGTCGAGCGGCTGCGGTTCCACGGCGCGAGCTGAGGGGCGACCGCTTGCGCGTCCTCGTCGTCTGCAACGGGTTCCCGCCGAGCGGGCAGTGGGGGACGGAGTTCTACTCCCACCAGCTGGCGACGGGGCTCGCGGCGCGCGGCGCGGAGGTCGAGGTGCTGCACCCCGACCGCAGCGGGACGCGCCCGCGCTACGAGGTCACGACGACGCGGCGCTACGGCCTCGCCGTGCACGAGCTGTCGAACGCCGGCGACCCGCGCAAGCGCTTCTCGGACAGCTACGGCAACGAGCACGTCGAGCGCGCCTTCGCGGACCTGGTGCGCGACCGCGGCTTCGACGTCGTGCACTTCACGCACCTCCTGTGGGGCCTGTCCGTGCGGCTGCCGCGCGTCGCGCGGGCGCACGGCGCGCGCACGGTGGTGACGGTCACGGACTTCGGCCTCGTGTGCCACCGCGGGCAACTCGTCGACTGGCGGCAGCGCGAGTGCGCGGGCCCGTCGTCGGCCGAGGCCTGCGCGCGCTGCGTCCGCGAACCGGGCCGCTGGGACGCCGGGCGCGTCGGCCTGGCGTGGAAGCGCGCGGGGGTGCGCGGCGCGGCGCTGCTGGGCGAGAAGGGCTTCGTCGTCGGCCCGCGCGACATCGAGGCGCGGCGCGACGCGATCGCCGCCGCCGCGCGCGACGTGGACCACTGGATCCTGCCGACGCGCACCACGGCGGACGCGGTCGGCGGGCTCGGGTTGCCGCTCGACCGGACCACGCGGCTCGTCTACGGGCTGGACGAGGGAGCATTCGACGGCGGCGGCGCCTCGGGGAGCGACGGATCGGCGCAGGGGCGGGAGCGCGACGCGCGCCGCCGCGGTCCCGTGCGCTTCGCCTACATGAGCCAGTACATGCCGCACAAGGGGCTTCGCACGCTCGTCGACGCGGCGCGGATCCTGGACACGCGGTTGCCGGACTCGGTCGAGCCGTGGCGCGTCGACCTCTACGGCAACGGGTCGCGCGCGCGGCACCGGCGGTACGCCGCGGCGTGCCTGCGCGACGCGCCGCGCCACCGCGTCGTCGACCACGGGCCCTTCGAGCCGTTGCGCGCGCCGCGCGTGCTGGCCGAGACCGACGTCGTGCTCGTGCCGTCGTTGTGGCGCGAGAACGCGCCGCTGACCGTGCTGCAGGCGCGCGCCGCCGGGCGCTGGTTGATCGCGTCCGACGTGCCGGGCGTGCGCGAGGTGCTCGAGGACGGCGTGCACGGGCGGCTCGTGCCGCCGGGCGACGCGCGCGCGCTGGCCGACGCGATGAGCGCCGCCATCCGGCGCCGCGCGCACCCCGCCGCGCGGCCGGCGACGCGCTACGCCGCGCACCTCGACCGCATCGAGTCGCTGTACCGCGCGCTGTGCGACGGCCCGCGCGCGCCGCGCCCCGCGAAGACCGCCGCGACCGCGAGGGTCGCGTCGTGACGGACCTGCCGCGGCGCGTCGGGTTCGTCTGCAACGGCTGGCCGCCCGCCGTCGGCGGCGTGGCGACGCTGGCGCACGACGTGGCGCGCGAGCTGCACGGGCGCGGACACGAGGTGCACGTCCTCGCGCTCGACGGCGCGGCGGCGCCCGAAGAGGAGTACCGGCTGCGCGACGAGGTCGACCGCGGCGTCGCGCTGACCTTCGTCTCCTACGGCTACGGCGACCACGACCGCCTGGCGCGCCAGGTGCGGAACGAGCGCATGGAGCGCGTCGTCGCCGGCTGGTCGCGGCGCGCGTCGTTGCCGCTGGTGCACGTGCACCACATGACCGGCTTCGGCGTCGGGCTGGTCCCCGCCCTGCAGGGGACGGGCGCGGCGGTGCTGGCGCACCTGCACGACCACTGGCCGCTGTGCCCGCGCGGGCAGCTGTGGCACGTCGACGCTTCGCCGTGCCCGGGGCCCGCGCCCGACCGTTGCGCCGACTGCGTCGCGCGGACCTGGCCGCACCTGTTGCCGTCGCAGGGCGCGCCGGCGGTCGGCCCGGCGGACGAGGTGCTCGCGGACGACGCGGAGGCGTGCTTGCACCGGACGGCCTTCGCGCTGGACATGCTGCGCCGCGCGGACCACCGCGTCGCGTGCTCGGAGAGCCTGGCGCTGCGCTACGCGCGGCACGGCCTGTCGAACGTGCACCCCGTGCCGAACGGCGTGCGCGCGACGGAGCTCGCGGCCGAGGTCGCGCTGCGCCGGCTCGAGCGCGACGCGTCGGACGAGCGCGTCATCGGCGTGCTCGGCGCCGTGCAGCCCAGCAAGGGCGTGGTCGAGTTCGCGCGCGCGTTCCTCGACGCGCGGATCCCCGGCTGGCGCATGGAGGTGCACGGCCCGCTCGTCGGTTACCACGGCGACGACTCGTACTGCGACGCGCTGCGCGCGCTGGCCGAGAACTCCGCGCCGCTGCGCATCGTCGGGCCGTACCGGCGCGAGGACCTCGCGCGCGTGCTGGCGGGCCTCGACGCCGTCGCCGTGCCCAGCCTGTGGGAAGAACCGTCCGGCCTGTCGGCGCGCGAGGCGCAGGCCGCGGGGTTGACCGTGCTGGCGACGGCGGTCGGCGGGCTGCTGGAGCTGCGCGCGGGCGGCGGCGACGTGCACTTCCTGCCGCCCGGCGACCCGGCGGCGTGGTCGCGCGTCGTGCGCGAGGTGTTGACGGACGGCGACGAGGCGCTCGTCACGCCGCCGCGCGTGCGCGAGACCGCGGAGCTGGTCGACGACCTCGAGCACCACTACCGCATCGCGCTGGCGGCGGCGGCCCGGCGCGAAGAAGGCGCGCGCTAGGCGATCCGCGCGCGCCAGGCGTCCGCCAGCCGGCGGGCGAGCGCGCGCCAGTCGTAGCGCTCCGCGACCAGCGCGCGGCCCGCGCGGGGGACGGGGCCGCCCGCGGAGTCCAGGGCCGCAATCGTCGCGCGCGCGAACGCGTCGCCCAGCTCGGCGCGGAACGCGTGCACGCCGTCCACCAGCGCGAGCCCTTCCGCGCCCGCGTCGGTCGTGACGACGGGGGTCTCCGCGGCGAGCGCCTCGACGATCTTCACGCGCGTGCCGCCGCCGATGCGCAACGGGACGACGAGCGCGCTGCAGCGCGCGAGCCACGGGCGCGGGTCCGGGACCTCGCCGACCCACGCGACGCGCGGCTCGAAGGCGCAGCGCTCGCGCAGGTCCGGCGCGTCCCCGCGGCCGACGACGGACAGGCGCACGCCGGGCCGCGCGGCGCGCAGCGCCGGCCACGTCGTGCGCAGGAAGGCGGCCAGGCCGTCGCGGTTCGGCGCGTAGTCGAGCGAGCCCAGGAACAAGAGGTGGTCGGGCTCGCGCGCGTCGCGCCGCCGCGCGTCGAAGCGCGACGGGTCGACCCCGTTCTCGACGACGACCGGGTCCAGGTGGGGGAAGCGCGCGCGCAGCCGATCCGCGTCCTCGCGCGAGCACACGACGTGCAGCGCGACGCGCGCCGCGGCGTCCGCTTCGACGCGGTCCCAGCGCACGGCGTCCAGGCGCGAGCGCCACGCCGCGCCGAACCCCTCGACGCCGGCGCGCGCCGCGGCCAGCTCGCTCTCGATCTTGTGGTGCGCGACGCAGGCGGCGAAGGGCGCCGCGTCCGGCAACACCGGCACCAGCGACGGTTCGTCCAGGTGGACGACGTCCGCGTCGTCGCGCGTCGTGCGCGCCAGCGCGTCGCGCAGCTCGGCGGAGTGGAACCAGCGCGCGGCGCGCGGCCACGCCCAGCGCTCGATCGCGTTCGGCCGGCTGCGCGCGAAGCGGCGCCACTCGACGCAGCGCTCCAGCAGCGACGCGGGCGGCGCCGGTTCACCGGGGCGCGCGACGGTCCACAGCTCGACCTCGACGTCGTCGGGCAGGGCCGCGATCAACCCGCCGGCGCGGATGCGCGCGCCCTGGTCCGGCGGCCACGGCAGGCTCGGCGCGACGAAGCGGACGCGCACGCGGGGTCAGCCGACCGGGGGCCGCTCGAGGTCGTCGCCGGCGTGGCGCCAGGTGTCGCCGTCGCGCACGAGCAGGTGCAGGTGCGCCGGGCCGGTCTCCAGGCGGTAGTTGTGCGGCGTCGGGACGCCGAGCAGCACGCCGAGCATCACGCGGATCAGGTTCGTGTGCGCGGTGACGACGAGCGTGCCGCCGTCGGTTGCGGCGAGGCCCTCGCGCAGCGTCGCGCCGCCGCGCGTCCACAGGTCCGCGTCGCTGTCGCCGCCGTGCGACTTCCAGTTCCACGGGTCGCTCCAGTACGTCGCGGCGTCCGCGACCCAGTTGGCGACGAAGTCGGCGCGCGGGATGCCCTGCCAGCGGCCGCGGTCCACCTCGCGCAGGGCCGGCGTCACGACGAGCTCGGCTCCGGTCGACGCCGCGATGCCGCGGCCCATGGCGTGCGCGCGCTCCAGGTCGGAGGAGAGCACGCGGTCGACGCGGACGCCGGCGAAGGCCTGGCCCAGGAGTCGCGTCGCCTCCTCGCCGGCCGGCGACAGCGGCACGTCGAGCGCGCCGTACGCGACCTCGCGCACCTCGTCGGAGACCTCGGCGTGCCGCACCAGGAACAGGCGCGCGCCGTCGGGCGCGTCCGGCGCGGCGGGCAGCACGGGCGGGGCGCTCGCGACGTCGGCGGGTCGCTCGGGGGGGCCGATCAGCTTCATGCCGCGCAGACTAGCGCGCGTCGCCCGCCGCCGCACCTTGCGGTCGGCGGTGAGGCCCTCGAAGATGTCGCGCGGCGGCCCGCGCGGGCCGCGAATCGTCGACCGAGGAAGGAGGAAGTCATGGTGAAGGTGGGTGTGATCCTGAGCGGCTGCGGCGTCTACGACGGCTCCGAGATCTACGAGTCGGTGCTGACCTTGCTGGCGCTCGCGCGCGCCGGCGCCGAGGTGGTCGCTTGCGCGCCGGACGTGGACCAGATGCACGTCATCGACCACCGCACCGGCGAGCCGACGGGCGAGACGCGCAACGTGCTGACCGAGAGCGCGCGCATCGTCCGCGGCGACATCCGCGACGTGCGCGACGTCTCCGCCGACGAGCTCGACGCCGTGATCCTGCCCGGCGGCTTCGGCGCGGCGAAGAACCTCTCCGACTTCGCCGTGAACGGCGCGGACGCGAAGCCGCAGCCGGACGTCGCGAAGCTGGTGGGCGACATGCTGAAGGCGAAGAAGCCGATCGCCGCGCTGTGCATCGCCCCCGCGACGCTGGCCGCGATCTGCCGCGACGCGGGCGTGGAAGCCGGCGTGACGATCGGGAACGAGGCGGCGGTCGCGGAGAAGATCGCGGGCATGGGCGCCAGGCACCTCGAGTGCCCGGTGGACGAGTTCCGCGTGGACGAGGAGAACCGGCTGATCACGTCGCCGGCGTACATGCTGGCCGGGGGGATCGCGGAGGCGGCGGTCGGGATCGAGAAGACGGTGGCGGAGCTGGTGCGGATGGCGCGGTGAGCGGCGTCGGGCCCCGGGCGCGCGCGTGTGGAAGGTCGCCGCTGTCGAGCTCGGCGCCGCCGCGACCGTCGCGCGCTCGCTAGAACCGGAAGTAGATGAAGGGGCTGTACTGGTTCGCCGCGATCATCACCGCCGCGAGGGCGAGCACGGCCAAGAGGGCCGCGGACTCGCCGAGGTCGTACAGGGTGCGGGCGGTCCGGGCGCCTTCGCGTTCGTCGGCGCTCGCGCGCCAGCGGCGGGCGACGTCGAGCCAGGGGGTCGAACCGATCACGCCGGCGACGAGCGCGAGTGAGAGCTCCAGGTCCAGGTAGAGGCCCAGGTGCTGCGCCGCGGAGCTGCTGCCGGCGCCGAACATGACGGCCAGGTGGCCGAGGGCGGCGTCGATGGACTCGATGCGGAAGAAGACCCAGCCGACCATGACGGTCACGAGCAGGTAGGCGCGGGTCAGGACGGCGGGGGCGCGCTCGAGGACCTTCGACAGGCCGGCGCGCTCGATGATCAGGAAGGCGCCGTGGAAGAGGCCCCAGACGAGGAAGGACCAGCTGGCGCCGTGCCAGAGGCCGCAGAGGAAGAAGACGATCAGCAGGTTCAGGTAGGTCCGCGCGGGGCCGCGCCGGTTGCCGCCGAGGGGGATGTAGAGGTAGTCGCGGAACCAGGACGACAGCGAGATGTGCCAGCGGCGCCAGAACTCGGTGATGGAGCGGGAGACGTAGGGCCAGCGGAAGTTCTCGAGCAGGCGGAAGCCGAACATCCGCGACAGGCCGATCGCCATGTCGGAGTAGCCCGAGAAGTCGAAGTAGATCTGCAGCGTGTAGCAGGCGGTCGCCAGCCAGGCGACGGACGGCGTGAGGGTCGCCTGCGGGACGTCGTTGAAGATGCGGTCCGCGGTCGCCGCGACGATGTCGGCGATCAGGACCTTCTTGCCGAGGCCGACGAGGAAGCGGCGCGCGCCCTCGGCGAAGTCGGCGCGGGTCACCGTGCGGTCCGCGATCTGCCGCGCCACGTCGCGGTAGCGGACGATGGGGCCGGCGATCAGCTGGGGGAAGAGCGCGATGTAGAGCGCGAAGTCGACGGGCTTGCGCTGCACCTCGCCCTGTCGCCGGTAGACGTCGACGACGTACGACATCGCCTGGAAGGTGAAGAAGGAGATGCCGACGGGCAGCGGGATCTCGGTCATCGTCCAGCCCGACGCCTGCTCGACGCCGCCCGCGACGAGCGCGCCGCGCGCCTGGTCCCACAGCCAGTTCGCGTACTTGAACGCGATCAGCAGGCCGAGGTTCGTCGCGACGGCCAGCCCGACGATGCCGCGCAGGCTCGCGTCGGACGCGCCGCCGGACCGCCGGCGTTCCAGCCAGCGCCCGTAGACGTAGTTCGACGCGATCGACGCCAGCATGACGACGACGGCCTTCGGCTCGCCCCAGGCGTAGAACACCAGGCTGGCGACCAGCAGCACCGCGTTCCGCACCCGCAGCGGCGCCACGAAGTACAGGCCGAGGCACAGCGGCAGGAACAGGAACAGGAAGACGGGGGAGTTGAAGACCATCGTCGTCGGCTCACTCGCCCGCGGCGCGGATCTCCACCCGATGGATCACGTAGTCGCCGCTCGCGCAGCCCGGCGAGAGCGCCAGCGGGCCCTCCACCTGCCGCGGCGGCAGCTCGAGGTACAGGGTCTGGCGCCCGGCGCGGACCGGGAGCTGCGAGCTCTGCTTGCGGCGGTACTTGCCGTCCGCCGTCAGCGGGTAGAAGACGGACGCCACGGTCGTCGCGGGCGCCGTCAGCTCCAGCCGCAGGATCGCGCAGGCGTCGCGCGGGACGGCGCGTTCCGGCAAGCGCACGACCGGCGCGCCGGCGGCCGACACGCGCGCCCCGTCGGCGTCCGCGTCGATCCGCGTGCCGGGATCGGGACGCAGCGCGTCCGCGCCCGCCGCGCCGGCGACGTGCAGCGCGCGATCGGGCAGGTCCGCGAAGGCGGTCGCCAGTTCGTCCTGCTCGAAGCGCGCGATGCGGTGCGGCGCCTCGAACGACAACGTGTGCTCGAACCACAGCTCGATCACCAGCTCCGGGTCGCTCGCGCGGACGAACTCCGGCGAGAACTTGAGGCTGGGGCAGTCCGTGAGCCGGCCGAAGTGACACGCCAGCAGCGGCAGCACCTGCGACCCGAACGAGTCGCGGAAGATCAGCGCGCGCGGGCCGCGGCCGTCCGGCGACGCCCACTCGGGGAAGCCGCACGACCCGTCGGCGCGCGCGCCCAGCGTCCGCGCGGCGCGCTGACCCTCGGCGGGCCGCCAGCGGAACTCGGAC
>JAUHYB010000051.1 GCA_030426745.1 bacterium | reverse complement strand
CGCGCGCACCTCGCCGGCCTCGTGCAGGTCTTCGTCGCCGAGAAGGACTGGGAAGGGCGCGGCGGCCTCGCGCTGGACGACGAGATCCGCGTGACGATCGCCGGCTGCGCGTGCCTCCTGCTGCTGGGCCTCGAGCACGACTACTACCGCAACGTGAAGACGATCGCCGTCTTCCGCTCGACCGTCACCACCGACGCGTCCTTCCGCGGCGAGTCCGGCGTGGGCCTGCACGGCCCCGGGGTGCCGATCCTGGGCCAGGCGATGCTGCGCGGCCCGATCCTGCTCGTCTGGGACGCCGTCAAGAAGGGCGCGCGCCACCCCGAGCGCGGCCACAACGTCGTCTACCACGAGTTCGCGCACAAGCTGGACATGCTCGACGGCTGGATCGACGGCGCGCCGCCGATGGCCACGCGCGAGCAGCACGCGCGCTGGGTCGAGGTCTGCACCCGCGAGTACGACGCGCTGCGCCGCCGCGCCGAGGACGGCAAGCGATCCTTCCTCGACGCCTACGGCGCCACGAACCCCGGCGAGTTCTTCGCCGTGATCACCGAGGTCTTCTTCGACGAACCGGTCGAGCTGAAGCGCAAGCACGCCGCGCTGTACGGCGTGCTCGCGGAGTTCTACCGGCAGGACCCGGCGGCGCGGACGGCGGCGAAGCGCGGCTGACGCGCCCCCTACTCCAGCGCCAGGTGCGCGCCCAGGAACAGCAGCATCCCCGCCAGGAAGGCGGCGAAGCGCGCGTCGCGGAACTCGGGGAGCTCCTTGCGGAACACCTTGAACAGCATCATGCCGGCGAGCAGCGCGGTGATGATGTCGATGTAGACCTCGTGCGGGACGCGCACCAGGCTGAGCAGGAAGCCGGCCCAGGCGGAGGCGAACAGGACGAAGCGGTACCGCGTGACGTAGCGCGCGCCGAACTCCTCCTGCAGGCCGACGTCGCCCGTGATCAGGTGGACGGCCATCGTCGCGATGAAGAAGCCCGTCAGGCCCGGCCGGTCGGGCAGCTGCGCGGCCAGCGTGAACACGAGCATCGCCGTGTAGAGCGCCGTCGAGCCGATGTGGATGCCGGCGTCGATCGCGCCGCCGCCGGCCTCCTCGGACTTCCGATGCGCGAGGATCTCGAGGCCGTAGTACAGCGACAGCCCGACCAGCGTCACGAAGTAGATGCGCGGCCCGAGCAGCTCGCCCCCCGCGTCGATCTCCGGGATCAGGTGCAGGAAGACGTACGCCGCCGCGAGCCCGCCGGAGAACGACCCGACGGTGTGGCGCGACCGCTCGTGCACGCGGAACGCCCACGGCGAGGCCATGTGCGCGCCCGCGAAGACCAAGGCGATGATCAGGGTCTCGAGGCGTTCCATCGCGTGGATGCCTCAGCGCGCGACGACGTCACGGCGCGAGCCGAGACGCGCGCTCACGCGCCCTCGCCGCCCGACCACGCGCGCTCGCCGAAGTCGATCAGGCGCGCCAGGGTGCGGCGCAGTTCCTTGCGGGACACGATCGCGTCGATCTGGCCCTTCTTCAGCAGGAACTCGGCGCGCTGGAAGCCCTTGGGCAGCTCCTGCTTCAGCGTCGTCGCGATGACGCGCGGGCCGGCGAAGCCGATCAGCGCGCCCGGTTCGGCCAGCGTGATGTCGCAGACCGACGCGAAGGACGCGGTGACGCCGCCGGTGGTCGGGTTGGTCAGGACGCAGACGGAGAAGCCGCCCTTGCGATTCAGCTCGTCGAGCGCGGCGCAGGTCTTCGCCATCTGCATGAGGGACAGCATGCCCTCGTGCATGCGCGCGCCGCCGGAGCTGGTGAAGATCACCAGGGGCAGGTTGCGCTCGGCGGCCAGCTCGCAACCGAGCGCGACCTTCTCGCCGACGACCTCGCCCATGGAGCCGCCCATGAACTTGAAGTCGAGGACGCAGATCACGACCGGGCGGCCTTCGATCTCGCCGGTGCCGAGGTGCAGCGCTTCCTTGAAGCCCAGGCGCTCGATCGTGCGGCGCGACTTCTCGGCGTAGGAGACCGTGTCGGTGAAGTCGAGGCGGTCCATCGCCTCGAGGTCGGCGGCGAGCTCGTGGTACGTCCCCTCGTCCAGCACCATCTGCAGGCGCTCGGCGCCCGGCACGGTGAAGTGGAAGGTGCACGCGGGGCAGACGAGGTCTTCCTTGAGGAGCGTCTTCTTGTAGATCGTCTCCCCGCAGGCCTCGCACTTCAGCCACAGGCCGCCGGGCAGCTCCTTCTTCTTCCAGCGCAGGCGCGGCTTGTCCGCGTCCGCCTCCGGAGCGGGGACGTCCGTCGTCTTCGCGCCGCCGGCCTCGGCCTTGGCGGCTTCCTTCGCGGCGACCTTGGCTTCCGCCTTCTGCTGCTTCGCGAGTTCCGCCTCGGCCTTCGCGCGCGCTTTCTCGGCCTCGGCCTCCGCCTTGGCGCGCGCCTTGGCCAGGGCCTTCGCGGCGTCGGCCTCCGCCTTCGCCTTCGCGCGTTCGGCCTTCTCGGCCCGCTTGTCGTCCTTGCTCACGCTGCGACTCTCTCGTTCGGTAGCGGCGGGCGCGTCGGGCGCGTCCGCGGCGCGGGGGGTGTTCGCCTCTCGGGTGCCCGAGAGGGTGGATCGTTCATCCGACACGGCTGGCCTCTCCCCGCGCGCGCCGGGCGGCGGCGCGGAACTCGGCGATCGTGGTCTTCATGTCCGGCGCGCCGAAGATCGCGGAGCCCGCGACGAGCGCGTTCGCTCCGGCCTCCGCGCACAGCGGCAGCGTCTCGGCGTTCAGCCCGCCGTCCATCTCGACGTGGCGGGTGTAGCCCTCGGCGCGCAGGCGCCGCACCTTGTCGAGCACGTCCGGGATGAAGGACTGGCCGCCGAAGCCGGGGAAGACGCTCATCACGAGCACCAGGTCCACGGCGTCCAGGATGGGCAGCACGCGGTCCACCGGCGTGTCGGGGTTCAGGGCGACGCCGACCTGCGGCACCCCGTGCTCGCGGAAGGTCGCCGCGATCGCGCGGGCCTCGGCCTCGTCCCGGCAGACCTCGATGTGGAAGGTCAGGACGTGGGCGCCGGCCTTGGCGAAGGGCTCGGCGTACTTCGCCGGGTCCGTGATCATCAGGTGCACGTCCAGCGGCTTGGTCGCCGCCGCGTGGATCTTGGAGACGACCGGCGGGCCGATCGTCAGGTTCGGCACGAAGTGGCCGTCCATCACGTCCACGTGGTGCCAGTCCGCCCCGGCGGCCTCGGTGCGCGCGACCTCGTCCGCGATGCGGGCGAAGTCGCAGGACAGGAGCGAGGGCGCGATCAGGAGGGGGGCGTCGGTCATGCTGGGGCCATTCTAGGGGCTGGCGAGCGGCTGTACCCGACCATTCCCCGGCGGGCGAGTCAACGGGGCGGCGCGGGCGCCCCACGGGTGCCCGCGGCGCGCGCTACTCGCGCAGGAGGGCGACGATGCCGGGAAGCTCGCGGCCCTCGAGCAGCTCGAGCGAGGCGCCGCCGCCCGTCGAGATGTGGTCGATGCGGTCCGCGACGCCGAAGCGCTCGACCGCCGCCACCGAATCGCCGCCGCCCACGACCGTGTAGCCGGGGCAGGAGGCCGCGGCCTCGGCGATCGCGCGGGTGCCGGCCTGGAAGGGCTCCCACTCGAACACGCCCATCGGGCCGTTCCAGACCAGCGTGCGCGCGCCGGCGACCGCGCCGGAGAAGCGCTCGATCGTGCGCGGGCCGATGTCGAGGCCCATCCAGCCGTCCGGGATGTCCGGGCCGTCGGTGACCCGGGCGTTCGCGTCCGCCGCGAAGGCGTCGGCGACGACGTGGTCCAGCGGCAGGTGCAGCTCGACGCCGAGCGTCTCGGCCTTCTCCATCGAGCGCTTCACCGAGTCGAGCTGGTCGTCCTGGACGAGCGAGGTGCCCACCCCGTGGCCCTGCGCTTTCAGGAAGGTGTACGCCATGCCGCCGCCGACGACGAGCGCCTGGACGCGGTCCAGGAGGTGGTCGATGACGGTCAGCTTGTCGGAGACCTTCGCGCCGCCGAGCACGGCGACGAGCGGCTTCGCGGGCGTCTCGAGCACGCGCGCGAAGGCGTCGAGCTCGCGCCGCAACAGGTGCCCCGCCGCGGACGGCAGGTGCCGCGCGATCCCGCAGACCGACGCGTGGTCGCGGTGCGAGGTGCCGAAGGCGTCGTTGACGAACAGGTCCCCCAGCGCGGCGAAGTCGGCCGCCAGCTCGGGGTCGCCCTTCGTCTCGCCCGGGTGGAAGCGGACGTTCTCGAGCAGCACGATCGCGCCGGCGTCGAGGTCGTCGAGCTCCTTCATGACGCGCTCGCCGCGGCTCTCGTACAGCTTGCGCACCGGCTTGCCGGAGAGCTCCTCCAGCCGCGTGCCGACCGGGTCGAGCCGCAGCGCGTCGACGACCTCGCCCTTCGGCCGCCCGAGGTGCGACAGGAGGATCGGCGTGGCGCCGCGCTCGCACAGCTCGAGGATCGTGGGCAGCGCCGCGCGGATGCGCGTGTCGTCGGTGATCTTCCCGTCGTCGCCGAGCGGCACGTTGAAGTCGACGCGCACGAGGACGCGCTTGCCGGAGACGTCGAGGTCGGAGAGCGAGGGGACGGCGTCGAGTTGCATGGCGGTTCGTGCGTGGGTCGGCGGCGGTGCGGGAGAGGTCGGGCGGGAGCGACGGCGGGTCGCAGGATATCGAGCGCGGCGCTCGCGAGCGCCCGTGCCGGCGAGCCGCGGCACTCGCGAGCCGGGCGGCGGCGGGCAGCGCCGAGCGCCGCCCTCCGCCGCCCGGCCCGAGGCGGACGATCGCGGCGGTCTAGCGCGCGGCGGCGACCTTGCGGCGGGTCGCGGCCTTCTTGCGCTTCGCGCCGCCCTTCAGCTTGCCGGCGTACTTCATCAGGTCGACGACGCGGTTCGAGTAGCCCCACTCGTTGTCGTACCAGCTGATGACCTTGACGGTGTTGCCGTCCATGACCATCGTCGCCAGCGAGTCGAAGATCGAGCTCGACGGGTTGCCGACGATGTCGGACGACACCAGCGGCTCGTTCGAGAACTCGAGGATGCCCTTCAGGTCACCCTTCTTCGCGGCGGCCTGGAAGGCGGCGTTGACCTCCTCGACGGTCACCTTCTTCTTGAGCTGCGCGACCAGGTCGACGACCGAGCCGTCCGGCACCGGCACGCGCATCGCGCAGCCGTCCAGCTTGCCCGCCAGCTTCGGCAGGATCTTGCCGACCGCGCGGGCCGCGCCCGTCGTCGTCGGGATGATGTTCGCGGCCGCGGCGCGCGCGCGGCGCAGGTCGCCGTGCGGCAGGTCGAGGATGCGCTGGTCGTTCGTGTAGGCGTGCACGGTGGTCATCATGCCGCTCTTCAGGCCGAAGCTGTCCTCGAGCACCTTCGCGATCGGCGCCAGGCAGTTCGTGGTGCAGCTCGCGTTCGAGATGATCAGGTCCGAGGCCTTCAGGGTGCCGTGGTTGACGCCCATCACGACCATCGCGTCGATCTCGTCCTTCGGCGGCACGGTCAGCACGACCTTCTTCGCGCCGGCGTCGATGTGCTTCTGGCACTGCTCGCGCTTGGCGAAGATGCCGGTCGCCTCGACCACGAAGTCGATCTTGTTCTCGGCGTGCGGCAGGTTCGCCGGGTCGCGCTCGGCCGTGATCGTGATCTTCTGACCGTTCACGGTGATCGCGCCCTTGCCGGCGCGCACGGTGCCGTCGAAGCGGCCGTGCACCGTGTCATACTTCAAGAGGTGCGCGAGCGTCGCGGCGTCGGTCAGGTCGTTGATCGCGACCACGTCGAGGCCGGGCGTGTTCTGGATGACGCGGAAGACGTTGCGTCCGATGCGGCCGAAGCCGTTGATGGCGATGCGAAGGCCCATGGAGTTCGGGTTCCTGGTGTGGTGCGGCGGCCGGCCGCGGTTCCGGGGGAGTGCGGGCGCGAGGGGCGTCCGCGGGAGCGAGGCGTAGCGGGCCGGTCCGGAGCCGGAGCGCCCGCGCGGTGAGGCGGCGGCGCGGCTCCGGCGCGACCCGTCCCGCGACGGGGACCGGGTCGGCGCCGAGGGTCCCGCCGGGCGGTCCCGGCGGAAGAGGGCGCGACGCGGCGTCGGCCTACGGAGTTGGATTGCACGCGCCGGTCTCGGGCGCCCGTGGAGCGGCGGAACGGCGGGATTCCCGGGGGAATCGGCGAAGAGGGTATCGAGCGCTGCCGATGGGATCAACGCGGAGCGCGCCGTTCGAGCCCGGGCGCGAGACCGGAGCCGCGCCGCCCCGGGTCGACACTCCGGCGGGAGCGGCGGCGGATCCGCGCCGCCGCCGGGCCGCGACACCGCCCGACCCCGCGCTCGCGGATAGCCTAGGACCGCGCCGCTCCGGCGCGCCGACCATGCCCCACGATCCCGCCCCCGATCCCCACGACGACCACGGCCTCCGGCGACCCGCGGAGGCGCCGCTCGACGCCGCGCGCGTCGGCCGCGCGCTCGCCGCGCTGGACGCGCCCGCGCGCTGGCCGCGGCTGGCGCGCCGCGTGTCGATCGAGCCGGACGCGCGCCTCGTCGTGTCGCTGTCGGGCGGCGCGGACAGCGTGCTGCTGCTGGCGCTCGCCGCCGGCGCCGCGCGGAAGGGTCGCGTGACGGCCGTCCACGTCGCGCACGGCTTGCGCGGCGAGGAGTCGCGCGGCGACGCGGACTTCTGCGCGCGCCTGTGCATGGCGCTCGGCGTCCCGCTCGTGCGCGCCGCGGCCCCGATCGACCCCGACGCGCCCGGCGTCGAAGCCGCCGCCCGCCGCGCGCGCTACGCGAGCCTCGGGACCGCCGCCCGCGCGAGCGGCGCCCGGGTCGTCGCCACCGGACACCACGCGGACGACGCGCTCGAGACGCTGCTCATGCGCTGGATGCGCGGGACGGAGCTGTCGGGCCTCGCCGGCCTGAAGGCGCGCGGCCCGCTGCCCAGCGGCGCGCCGGAGGACGCGGACCTGGTCGTCGTGCGCCCGTTGATCGACTGGCGCCGCGAGGAGGTCCGCGCGTTGCTGCGCGCGATCGACCTGCCCTGGCGCGAGGACAGCTCGAACGCCGACGCACGCTTCACGCGCAACCGCGTGCGCGGCGACCTCCTGCCGCTGTTGCAGGAGCACTGCGGCGACGACGGCGTCGCGAACCTGTTCGCCTTCGCCGCGACGGTCGAGGAGTTCGAGGGCCGGCTCGCCGAGCGGACGGCCCCGCTGGCCTGGGACCCGCCCGCCTATGCGGCGGCGCGGCGCGGCGCGCACGACGCGCACCTCGGCGGCTCGCTCGCGCGCGGCGCGCTGCTGCGCCTGCCCCCCACCTTGCGCCGGCGCGCGCTGTGGCGACTCCTGACCGAGGGCGCCGGCCGCGCGCCCTCGCCGACCGCGCTGGACGGCGTGCTCGCCGACCTCGGCGCCGGCCGCTGTCGCGCGCACGACCTGGGCGGCGGGTGGCGTTTGCAGCTGCGCTCCGACCGCCTGCACCTGACGCCGCCGGCCGCGCGGCTCGCGTCGCCCTTCGACGACGCCGCGCACCAGCTGCGCTTCCCCTACGGCGCCGGCGTCGCGGAGGCGCGGCCGCTGTCGGTCCCCGGCGCGCTGCGGCTGGCCGACGGCCGCGCGATCACGGCCGAGCGCGTCGAGCTGTCGCCCGGCGCGCCCGTGCCGCGCGCGCTCACGGCGGTCGAGCTGGACGAGGCCGAGCTCGACGGCCCGCTGTTCGTGCGCTTCGCGCGCGACGGCGACCGCTTCCACCCGCTGGGCGCGCCCGGCGCGCGGCCGCTCGGCCGCTTCCTGCGCGACGTCGGCATCCCGCGCGAGGAGCGCGCGCGCGTGCCGCTGGTGTTCGCGGGCGACCGGCTGGTCTGGGTGGCCGGCGTGCGCCCGTCGGACGCGGCGCGCGTCACGGCGCGCACGAGGACGCGCGTGCGGCTCGAGCTCTCGGGCGCCGCGGACGACGCCCGGGGCGCGCGGCCGGCCGCCGGATCGCTGCCCGAGGCGCCGTCGCGGTGACTTCGCGGGGCGCTCCGGTTACGCTCTCCCCCTTCCGGAGACCCTGACCGAACCGCCGGAGACGCCGAACGAACCGCCCGTGCCCCCGAGTCCGACCGCCCCGCCCGCCGACACCGTGAACCGCGTCATCGCCGACAACTGGCGCGCGATGCGCACCCGCCTGGACCAGGCGTGCGCGTCCGCCGGGCGGGATCCGCGCGCGGTCGACCTGCTGCCCGTCACCAAGTCCGTCGGGACCGAGGAGGCCGCCGCCCTGCACGCGGCCGGCGCGCGCGCGTTCGGCGAGAACCGCGTCGACGAGGTCGAGCGCAAGGCCGCGGACTTCGCCGCGCGCGGACTGGACGCGCGCTGGCACTTCATCGGCAACCTGCAGCGGAACAAGGCGCGACGCGTCGCGCGCGTGTGCGACGTCGTGCACTCGGTGTCGTCGCCGCGCCTGCTCGAGGCCCTGGCGCGCGTCGCCGCGGAGGAGTCGCGGGTCCTCGACGTCTACCTCGAGGTGCACCTGTCCGGAGAGGACGAGAAGCACGGCTTCGCGCCCGAGGAGCTGGACGACGCGGTGCGGGCCGCCGCCGACGCGCCCGCGCTGCGGCTGGTCGGCCTGATGACGATGGCGCCGCGCCCGGGACCCGACGACACGGACGGCGACGCCGCCGCGGCCTGCTTCGCGCGCTGCGCGGACCTGGCGCGCGCGCTCGCCGAACGACACCCAGGCGCGTTCCCCGATGACGCGCCGCGCCTCTCGATGGGCATGTCGGGCGACTGGCGCCGCGCCGTCGCCGCCGGCTCGACCTGCGTGCGCATCGGCCGCGCGCTGTTCGCCGGAGCGGAGGAGGGCGCGTGAGCGACGCGACGGGGAAGCTCGCGATCGAAGCCGTCGGCGAGGGCATGGGCCCGATGCCGCTGCCGGCGTCGGGCGTGCTCGTGATCGGCGCGTCGCCGGTCAAGGCCGGGCTCGTGCTGGAGGGCCAGGGCGTCTCCGACGTGCACTGCGCCGTCGGGCGCACGAAGGACGGCTCGTACGCGCTGAAGGACCTCGGGTCGGAGTTCGGCACGCTGCTGAACGGCAAGCCCGTGAAGAGCGCGCGCATCGCGCCCGGCGATCAGATCTCGCTCGGGTCGCGACGGCTGCGCGTGCTCGAGGACCGCGAGGCGCCCGCGCCGGCGCCCACGAAGGGGCCGCCCGCGAAGCAGGACGGCGCGCCCAAGAAGGCCGCCGCTCCCCTGCCGCAGATCCCCGGCTACCGCGTGCTGCGCCGGCTCGGCCGCGGCGCGATGGGCGAGGTCTTCCTGGCCGTGCAGACCAGCCTGGAGCGCGAGGTCGCGCTGAAGGTGCTCGACGCGAAGCTCGCGGACAACGCGGACTTCGTGCGGCGCTTCCAGGCCGAGGCGCGCGCGGCCGCCGCGCTGCACCACTCCAACGTCGTCACCGTCTTCGACGTCGGCGCGACGAAGGACTCGCACTACCTGTCCATGGAGTTCATGGACGACGGCTCGCTCGAGGACCGGTTGAAGTCCGGCGGGCGCATCTCGTCGTCCGAGGTCGCGCGCATCCTGTACGACGCGGCCGGCGGCCTGATGTTCGCCGAGTCGCGCGGCATCGTGCACCGCGACATCAAGCCCGACAACCTGATGCGCAACCGCCAGGGCGCGACGAAGATCGCCGACCTGGGCCTGGCGACGAACGTCGAGGCCGAGGGCGAGGACGTCGGCTCGGGCGGCCGCAAGGTGTTCGGCACCCCCCACTTCATCTCGCCGGAGCAAGTGCGCGGCGAGCGCGCGGACAGCCGGTCCGACCTGTACTCGCTCGGCGCCACGGCGTACCGCTTGCTGTCGGGCACGACGCCCTACGAGGGCTCGAGCACGCGCGAGATCCTGCGCGCGAAGCTGTCCGGCGATCCGGTCCCGATCGAGGAGCGCGTGCCCGACATCGACCCGGGCGTCGCGGCGGTCGTCACGCGCTTGATGCAGCGCGACCCGGCGGACCGCTACCCGTCCGCGTCGGCGCTGTTCGCCGAGCTCGAGCGCCTGCGCGCGGGTTCCGCGCAAGCCGCGGCCGCCCGCGTCGAGGCGAAGAGCGGCAAGCGCGCGCTGTACGTCGGGCTCGGCGTCGTGGCGCTCGCGGTCGCGGTCGGCGTGTTCTCGATCCTCGGCGGCGGCGACCCAGACCCGGACCCGGACGTGACGCAAGGCGGTCCGTGGATCACCGACGGCGCGGGCGACACGGACGAGGACCCGGACGCGCTGGCGCAAGCGACGGACACCGACCCGAACGAGGCGTCGACCGACGTCGACGACGGGATCGGCGGCGACCCCGCGCCCGGCGACACGGCCGAGCGCCTGTTCGAGATCCAGGCCGAGAACGCGCTGCTGCGCCTCGACTCGGAGAGCCTGTCGGACGAAGCGCGGCGCGACCGCTTGCGCGCGCTCGCGTCGGAGTACGCGGGCACCTCGGCCGCGACGACGGCGCTGGAGCGCGCCGAGGCCATCGAGACGCGCCTGTTGCTGGCGCAGCGCGAGGGCGCCGACGAGGCGCGCCGTCGCGACGACATGCTGTCGGCGCTGCGCGGCGCCGCGGCGCTGGAACGACGACCGCTGCGCGCGGGCGACGCGCTGCGCGCGATGAAGGCCGTGCCCGACCAGGAAGCGCTCGCGGCCGACGCGGACTTCCTTGCGGCGCGCGACGCGATCGTCGACGAGGTCTACCGCCTGGCGGTCCTCGACCTGGAGCAGGACCTCGCCGACGCGGGAGCGGCGCAGGAGCGCGGCGAGTTCGCGACGGTGCGGGACACGCTGGCGGCGGCGCTCGCGCGCACGGACCTGCCGGAGGAAGCCGAGGGCGAGGACGCGCCGGCCGGCGCGCGCCGCATCCTGGAGCTGCGCGACACCTTGCGCGAGCGGCTCGACGGCCTGGACGGCGTGCGGTCCGAGTACCTGTCGCAACAGGCGCGCGACGACGCGCGCGCGCTCGCCAGCTCGCTGTCCGGCGCCGACGGCCTGGAGGGCGCGCTCCGCGAGTTCGACTTCCAGGCGGCCGGCGCGCTGCTCGCGACCCTGCGCGGCAGCGTCGGCAGCGAGGAAGCGACCGCGTGGCTCGACGCGCTGACCGCCGACGTCGCCGACGCGGCGCGCGCGTTCCGGATCCTCGTGCGCGACTGGTCGCAGTGGCGCCGCATGTCGGTCGCCGACCCGCGCGAGCGTCGCACGACGAACCGCGAGGCGGTCGGCGCGCAAGCGGACGGCTTGCGCCTGGCGGTCGACGGATCCCCGGTGCTCGTCCCGTGGTCGGCGTGGGCCGGCAACACCGACGCGCTGGGCACCTTGTTCCGCGAGCGCTTGTCGCGCGACTACACCGCGGACGAGCGCCGCGCGATCGCGGCCTTGATGTCGCTGTCCGCCGTCGTCGAGGGTCTGGAGATCTCCGAGGAGATGTTCGTCCCCGGGCGCGGCGCGAAGATGAGCGACCGCGAGGCGGAGGACATCCTCGAGGCCTTCGAGGACGTCGAGGAGTGGCTGGACGACGAGGCGCAACGCGCGCGGTGGCGCCGCGAGCGCCGCGCCGCGCGCACGCTCGTCCAAGGCCTGCTCGCCGCGTCGGAGGACCGCCTGCCCGAGGCGGTCGCGATGCTCGACCGCTTGCTGCGGGAGTCGCCCGCGTCGTTGCTCGTGCGCATGCTGAGCGACGGCAGTACGCTCGCCCCCCCGGACGGGAAGGACTGAACGCCGATGTGCCCCCAACTCGACGACGCGGTCTACGCCGCCAGCAAGGAGCTTCGCGGGCGCGGGGCGCCGGACCCCGACGTGCTGTTCCTGCTCGCGACGGGCGGGCGCGTGCCGCCGGGCGCGGGCGAGGTCGCGTGGCACCTGCCGCTCGACTCGGTCGCCGGCGTGCCGGCCGTGTGGCGCGACAAGGAGCTGTACGCGTCCGAGGCCGCCGACGCGGTGTTCTGGACGATCGTCGACGCGCCGGGCGAGGAGGAGACCGGCAACGCGATCGACCCGAACGCGCCGGCGTGGACGCCGGGCTTCCCGGTGTGGCTCGCGGCCTGCTCCGGCGCCAGCCTCGCCGTGCACGCGGGCGCGGGCTTCTCGCTGGACGAGGAGGGCGACGCGCGCGTCGGCACGCTGTCGCTGACGACGGACCACATCAACCTGTCGGGGCGCACGCCGCTCCTGGGCCTGGGGCACTCGCGCCTCGGCTCGATCTTCCCCGACCAGACGAACCTGCACCACGAGGGCCTGCGCCGCCGCGCGCAGGAGCTCGCCGACGAGCGCGGCATCCCGACCAGCGAGGCGGTCGTCGGTTGCGCGCTGGCGCCGTCGCAGCTGACGCCCGCGGAGCGCCGCTGGTTCGCGCGCGCCGGCGCGCAGCTCGGCGCGTTCGGACTGGCCGACCCGCTGATCGCGATGGCGCACGCGGGGCTCTCGTGCCTGTCGATCGTCGCCGTGCTCGAGGGCGCGAAGCGCATGGACCTGAAGACGCAGATCCGCGAGGCGGAGCGCCTGGCGCCCGCGCTCGACGACCTGCTCGGCGCGCTGGCGCCGGACCTGGCGCGCACCGCCTACGCGCTGCGCGAAGAGACGGTTTAGGCGGTGGCGACCCCCCTGCGGCTCGCGGTGCTCGTCTCCGGCGGCGGGCGCTCGCTGGAGAACCTCGCCGAGGTGATCGCGCGCGGCGAGCTCGACGCGACCGTCGAACTCGTGATCGCGAACAAGGCGGGCATCGGCGCGCTGGAGCGCTGCGAACGGCTCGGCATCGCGTCGGAGGTGATCGATGCAGAACGCGCGCTGGCGCCGACCGACTTCTCGGCCGCCGTGTTCGAGCGCGTCGAAGCCGCGGGGTGCGACCTCGTCGTCCTCGCCGGCTTCCTGCGCTTCCTCCCGATCCCCGACGCGTGGATCGGCCGCGTGATCAACATCCACCCCTCGCTGCTGCCCGCCTTCGGCGGCAAGGGCTTCTACGGCGACCGCGTGCACGCCGCGGTGCTGGAGCGCGGCGTGCAGTTCACCGGCTGCACCGTGCACTACGTCGACAACGAGTACGACCACGGCCCGATCCTGCTGCAGCGCTGCGTCGCCGTGGAGCCGGGCGACGACGTGCACGCGCTGGCCGCGCGCGTGTTCGAGGAAGAGAAGGTCGCGCTGCCCGAAGCGATCCGCCGCCACGCCGCCGACCGCTGAAGTCGCCGTGCCCGAAGGCACCGTACCTTCGGCTTCACTCGCCCAGCCGCGCGATGCGGGCGTCGAGCTCGCGCTTCCACTTGGCGTAGGCGCCCCCCACGACCTGGCGGTCCAGGGTCGCGCGGGCGGTGCGGCAGAGTTCGAGCGCGCCGGCTCGGTCCTTGCCGTGGTGCTCGACGAGCTTCGCGAGGCCCAGCAGCACGGCGACGCTGTGGCGGTCCTCCGGGGCGGCGGCGAGCGCGCGGTAGGCCGCGAGTGACTCGGCGTCGCGCTTCGCCAGGCGCAGCGCTTCGGCGCGTTCGAGCTCGAGCGCGCGCGCCGCGTCCGCGCGTCCGCAGCGCTCGATCGCGCGATCGAGCCACGGCAGCGCCTCCTCCCGCGCGCGCAGCGCGAGGTGCGACTTCGCCACCGCGGCCGCGCGCGCCGCCGGATCGCCGGACAACGCCTCGCCGCCGGCGCGCGACTCGACCGTCGATCGCCCCAGGTGCGCCGCCAGCGTCGCCAGGCTCAAGACGTCGTCGAGGTTGTGCTGGAACACCCCCTCGACGCGGTGCGGGCGGCCGGCGAGGAAGTCGAACCAGGCTTCGGGCGCGAACGCGCCCGGCAGGTCGTCCTCGCGCGCGACGCCGACGAGTTCCGACTCCATCGTCCGCAAGCGCGCGTCGGGCAGCGCGTCGCGGTACAGGCGCCGCAAGGGGTGGCACAGGTCGAGGTGCGGGACGGACGCGAACGGCGGGTCGACGCCGTGCACGCGCATCTTGTCCTCCAGCCGGTGGCGGTCGAACGACTTGCCGAAGAACGACACGACGCCGCCCGAGTCCGCGATGCGCGCGGCGCACTCGGCGAGCAGCGCGGGTTCCTCCGCCGGAGAGCGCAGGAAGCCCTGCCACATCTCGAAGCGGTCCCCCACGAAGCGCCCGAGGCCGATCATGAACACGCTGGTGCCCGCGCCGCCGGACAGGCCGGTCGTCTCGGTGTCGAGGTAGACGGCGGCGCGCGGGTCGAGCCTTGCGAGCGCGTCGTCGCCCGTCAGCAGCGCGAAGTCGCCCGCGTCCGCGGCGTCGACCTCGTCGAGCGTCCACGTGCCGTGCCGCCACGTCTCGTGGAAGTGCGTCGTGCGCGCGGCGAAGCGGCCGCGGTCCGCGTCGACGAGCGCGAGCCCGCCGACCGGTTCGGTCGAGCGCGGCCAGAGCGGCGCCGCGGCGGGTGCGTCGTCGTCCCGGTCCTCCTCGCGCGGCGCGCGCCCGGTCGCACCGCGGCTGCCGCGCCCCGTATTACCGCGGTCGCCGCGCCCCGTATCACCGCGGCCGCCGCGCTTCTCGCGCGCGGCGTCGAGCGACGCGCGCTGGCGATCGGTCAACGGAACGCGGCGCGCTTCGCCGGCGGACGACGGAGCGTCCGGGACGCGCGCGACGTCTTCCTCGGCCGCCTCGCCGGCCCCCTCGCGGCGCAAGCGCCGCAAGCGCGCGCGGAACGACTCGCTCACGTCGCGCGCGGCGGGGCGGCGTCGCGCTCCGCGGACTCCCCGCTGCCTTCGAGGAGGTCGTCCGCGACCTCGCCCAGCTCGTCGTCGTCCGTCGCCTCGGTCGGCGACAGCGTCGCGCCCTCCGCCAGGTGCCGCAGCACGCGGATCGCGGTCGCCTTGCCCAGCGGGCCGACTTCTTCCGGCGGTCCGACGCAGGCCGGGCAGCCGTTCTCGCACGCGCAGCCTTCCGCCACGTCGAGCGCCGCCGCCAGCACCGACCGCGCGTCCGCGAACAGGAGGTCCGACAGGCCGACGCCGCCCTGCACGCGGTCGTACAGGTACAGCGCCGGGCGGCGGAAGTGCGGCGCGCGCACCTGGGTCGAGATGCCGAGGTCGCGCGGGCCGCAGCGCAGGTACAGCGGCGCGACGCGGCGCATCAACGCGCCGATGCCGTGCCACGCGGCGCCGCGGTCGCCGCCCGACAGGCCGAGCTCCGCCGCGCTGGCGTCCGACAGCGTCAACACGAACGCCTCGGTGTCGAGCTCCTCCGCCGGCAGGTGGATGTCGTCGGCGCCGACGTTCTCCCGCGTGTAGAAGCGGATCTTCTTGTACAGCGTCGCCATCGTCGTGACGTGCACCTCGCCGCGCCAGATCGAGTGATCCTCGCCTTCCGCCGGGAAGCCGCCCTCGACGCCGAGCGACGCGAGTTCGTCCGCGGGCACCGGGTTCGCCACCGGCGCGACGGCGCGCGAGCGCGAGGCGCGCTTCTCGAGCCGCAACACGCGCACCTCGGTGTCCGTCTGCGCGTCGGTGAAGTAGTCGGAGTCGACCCGCTTCACGTACGCGCGCCGGTTCTTGTAGTCGAACTGCTCGACCTTCCACGTCTCGCCCTCGACCTGGTAGATCGCGCCGTCGTGCACGGCGGTGATCGACCCCTCGCGGTCGATCTCCCCGATCGCCTTCTCGGTCTCGGCGTCGATGATGATCACGTTGTCGGGCTCGCTGCCCTCCAGCGTCACGTCCTGCGCGGGGTAGGCGTCCGCCGTCCAGAACCAGCGGTCGCCGTCGACGTGCAGGAAGCCCGACTCCTCGGCGAGGTAGTCCAGGATGTCGGCCGCGCCGGGGACGTCGCCGTAGGCCGGGTCGTCGAGCGTCCCGTCCGGCCGCGCGCGGAACGGCAGCTCGAAGGCGGCGCACTTCAGCTGTTCCGACAGCAGCACGAGGTTGTCGGGGTCCAGGCCCA
>JAUHYB010000050.1 GCA_030426745.1 bacterium | reverse complement strand
GTCCAGCAACTCCTCGCCGCGGTCGCTGCCGTACAGCCCGATCGCCGAGCCTTGCACGTACGCGCGCGGCCGCGGGTCGGCCTTCTCCAGCGCGTCGACGATCGCCTTGGTCGACTCGACGCGGCTCGTCCGGATCACCTCCTTCTGCGCGTCGTTCCAGCGCTTGGCGAAGAGGTTCTCGCCCGACAGCTGCACGACCGCGTCGAAGCTCGACAGGTCGGGGTAGTTCTCCGCGACCTTCAGCTGCGCGTAGGCCATGTGCACGTCGTTCGGACGACGCGAGGAGACGGTCACGGAGTGGCCGGCCGCGAAGGCCTGGCCGACGAGCGCGCGGCCGACGAAGCCGCTGCCACCGGAGATGAGGAGCTTCATGGGAAGGTGCGAAGAGTCCGCGGAGCGGCGCACAGGGTACGCCAGCGCCCGGGCTCGGGGAACATCCTCCGGCCCCGGGCGGGCGCGAACGAAGAACGGGCGGCCCCGCCGAAGCGGAGCCGCCCGTCGATTCGTCGTCCGGCGCGCGCCGGACGCAGCAGCCTAGATCCAGTCGATCTGGAGGCCCTGCGAGAAGTTGGAGCCGGTGCCGCAGGGGCTCACGCCGCCGGGGTCACGGAACCACTGCTGGTAGTAGCGGGTCTGGCCGGGGGACAGGTTGCCCTCGGTGACGATCGAGACCGTCGTCGAACCTTCGCCGTTCGCGTCGAGGAAGACGACCTCGAGGCGCTCGGTCGGGTTGCCGGTGCAGAGGATGCCGTCCTTGAAGGGCACGGCGGTCAGCGACGAGCCCTGGACCAGCAGGCTGGGCTGGTTCGCGCGGGCCTGCGTCAGGTGGAAGACGGCGTCGTCGTTCGCGACGCTCGCCGAACCCGTGGCGGACAGGATCGCGCCGTAGCCGAGCGAGCTGTTGCAGCCCTCACCGGCGCCGACCGCCGACTCGTTGGCGCAGGGGCACGCGACCGCGCCGCCGCCGATGTCGGTGGTGCCGTCGCCGAGGCACATGACGGTGCCGAGGCCGGGGTCGGCGCAGCCGGTGTGCACGCCGGGCGTGGTGAGCGCGAGCAGGTTGGCCTCCTCGATCGCGTCGTCACCGCCGGGATCCTCCAGCGAGTTCGGGCCTCCGACGAACCAGTCCGCCTCGACCCACGTGGCCGACGCGGTGTCGCCGCAGCGGTACGAGTAGCCGTCGGTGTTCTCCCAGGCCTCACCGGTGCCGTCCACGCCGATCTCGCCGTAGATGTCGACGATCGTCGCGTTGGTGCCGTCGCCGGTCGCGGCGCCGAGGAACAGGACGAGGGTGTCGTCACCGTTGACGTACTTGCCGCCCATGACGAAGTCGGGGGCGAAGCCGTAGACGTCGAAGAAGCTGACGTCCGGCGCGGAGACGGTGGCCTCTTCGTAGCCGATCACGTACGAGGCGCCGGGCGCCAGCATGCCGGTGAGCACGCTGGCGGAGCCGCCGCCGAGCGTCGTGCTGGTGCCGTTGAAGTTGCCGAAGCTGTAGAGCGACAGGTCGACCGTCGTGCTGCCGGTGTTGGTCAGCTCCACCCAGTTGGGACGGCCGCCGAACAGCGTGCCGTCGACGACTTCGGAGATGATGAGGTCCGCCTGGGCCGTGCCGGCCGTGGCGATGAGCGCGAACGCGCTGAGCGTGTGCGTGAGTTTCATCTGCTGTGAGTTTTCCTGATGATGAGTGGGAGTCCGACCCGATCCGTCGAGGCGAATCTGCGCGGGTCGTGGAGAGTCCTGCGGGACGCCGAGCGCCCTGACAGAGGCCCGACGATCCGGTGGATCGCCCGAGGTGGCGGTCGATCCACGCGAACGGCGGGAGCGTAGGGTAGCGCGGGAAAGGAAATGTGAAGACCGCCCAAAGGCGGATCGCCGCCCGCCGCTCGCCCGGCCCCGATCCGGGGGGGGCGTGGAGGTCCGGCCCCGTCCTCGCGGGCGGGCGACCGGCGCCGCGGCCTCAGGCCGGCTCGACCTCGAGCAGCGGCTGGTCGCGGCGCACCTCGGCGCCGTCCTCCACCAGGACCCGCACGACCCTAGCCCGTTGGGGCAACCCGGCTTGCGCGCGGTAGGGGACGTGGGCGAAGGTCTTCATCACCTCGATCAGGCCGACCGGCTGCCCCTCGGCGAGCTCGTCGCCGGGCGCCGCGAAGGCGGGCTCGTCGGGGCCCGGGCGGTGGTAGAAGCGCCCGGTCTGGGGTGAGGTCAGCACGAGGCCGGTTGCAGCGGCCTCCGCCGGTCCGGCCGCGGCGCCCGCGTCGTCGCCCGCCGCGAGGGGGGCCAGACGGTAGAGCTCGACGCCGGCGCCGACCGGCTCGTCGATGCGCTCGGGCCGCGCCGAGACGACGCGGCCGTGCACGCCCGCCGGCGCGCGCAGCGCGTGCTCGCGACCGAGCACCCGCAGCACGCCGACCGCCGCGCCGCCGCCGACGAGCGCGCCCTCGGGCAGCGCGCGCGTGAACCAACCCGGGCCCGGCGCGAGCAGCGCCACTTCATCGCCTTCGCGGCGCGCGACCAGCTCGATCGTCGTGCTCATCCTCGGTCCTCCGACAGCGCCGCCATGTCGTGCAGCGACCAGATGCGCGGGTTGCGCACCGTGCGATATCCCGACGACTGGTACGCGGCCTCCGCGAACATCTCGAGCCACGCGCGCAGCTCACCCGTCTCGACGATCTCGTCCGTGTCCATGCGGCCGGCGGCCTGGTAGGGGTCCATGTCGCCTTCGATGCGCGCTTCGGTCTCGCGCATGCCTCGTTCGATCGCGGCGCGCTCGTCCGGGTCGTCGGTCGCGATCTCGAAGTCGTCGTCGAGCTTCGTGTTGTACGCCGCGATGGCGAGCGTGCGCCCCTCCATCACCGACTGGCGCGTGATCGGCGTGGACAGTTGCACGATCGGCTCGTACGGCAGACCCGCCATCGCGTAGTAGCCCGCGCCCGACGCCTTGCGCAGCAGCACGGTGAACATCGGCACGCTGTTCGTGCTGTTCGTGTGGATCAGGCTGGAGCCGTAGCCGAGCAGGCCCTGGCGCTCCGCCTCGACGCCGATGTCGAAGCCGGAGATGTCCTGCAGCCACACCAGCGGGATGCCGTCGGTGTTGCACGCGCGGCTGAACGCCGAGACCTTCGCGATGCCCTCGCGGTAGAGGATGCCCGCGGCCTTCTGCTCGTCGTGGTGATCGGGGTCGTCGATCAGGCCCTGGCGGTTCGCGACGAAGCCCATGTAGAGGCCGTTCACCCGCCCGACGCCGACGATCATCTCCTTGCCGCGGTTCGGCAGGAGCTCCCAGAACAGGCTCTGGTCGACGAGGCGCGCGATCACGTCCTCGGCCGAGTACGTCATGCGGTGGTCGGCGGGGAACAGGCCCGTCAGCTCCTTCGCCGGGTGGTGCGGCGGCAGCGGGTCGGCGCCGTGGCGGTAGAAGTCCGCCGCGGAGCCCGCCGTGCGCGCGACCTCCTCGCGGATCAGGCGCAGCGCTGTCACGTCGTCGGGGACGCGCACGTCGGCGCAGCCCGACTGGTGCACGTGCACCTCGGGGCCGCCGATGTCGAGGCTGGAGAGCTTCTGGCTCTTCGCGCCTTTGATCAGCGCCGCGCCCGCGATGACCATGTACGCCTGCTCGGTCATGTACACGCGGTCGGAGATGATCGGCATGTAGCCGCCGCCCGCGATGCAGTCGCCGAAGACGCCCGCGATCTGCGGCACGCCGGACGCCGACAGCTCGGCGTTCTTCTTGAAGATGTGGCCGGCGCCGGTGCGCCCGGGGAACGAGCGCGACTGCTCGGGCAGGAACAGGCCGGAGCAGTCGACGAGGTAGACGACCGGCACGCGCAGACGCAGCGCCATCTCCTGCGCGCGCTCGATCTTCTCGGGCGTGCGCGGCCACCACGAGCCCGACGCGACCGTGTTGTCGTTGGCGATGACCATCACCCAGCGACCGGCGACGCGGCAGAACGCCGTGACGACGCCGGCGGCGGGGCTCTCGAGCTTGCCGAACTTGCGGCCGTCGTTGACGAAGGTGCCGACCTCGTGCACCGGCGACCCCTCGTCCTTCAACAGCTCGACGCGCTCGCGCGTGCCGAGCTTGCCCTTCGCGTGAACGCGGTCGAGGTACTTCTCGCCCCAGCCGGCGTGCACGGCCGCGCGGCGCCGCTCGAGCTCCGCGTCCTTCGCGAGCATCGCCTCGCGGTTCTTCTCGTAGCTCGCCGTGTCGAGCGCCGCGTCGCGCGGACCGCCGATCGGGATCAGGGGGACCTTGGCCATCTCTAGCTCCGGCTGGGGGTGCGCGACCAGCCGGGGATCGCGGTGGTGTCGTAGTCGTTCGCGCGGAACTCCTCGGACTCGAGGACGGCGCGGTGCAGCGGGATCGTCGTCGCGACGCCTTCGACGCGCGCGGCGGCGAGGCCGGCCAGCAGCGTCTCGATCGCCTGCTCGCGCGTGTCGCCGTGCGCGATCAGCTTGCCGAGCAGCGAGTCGTAGTACGGCGGCACCTCGTCGCCCGCCGTGAGGTGCGTGTCGTAGCGCAGCGTGCCCGGGCCGACGTCCAGCGGGAAGTCGTACGCCTCGAGCACGCCGGGCGTCGGCCGGAAGTCCTCGGTCGGGTCCTCCGCGTTGATGCGGCACTCGATCGCGCAACCCGTCAGCGCGATCTCGTCCTGGCGGACGGACAGCGCGCGGTTCGCGGCGACCTCGAGCTGCAAGCGCACCAGGTCGAGCCCGCTGACCATCTCGCTGACCGGGTGCTCGACCTGCAGGCGCGCGTTCATCTCCATGAAGTACAGCTCGCCGTCCGGCGCGCGCAGGAACTCGATCGTGCCGGCGCCGACGTAGCCGATCGCCGCCGCCGCGCGCGCGGCCGCCGCGCCGAAGTGCGCGCGCTGCTCGTCCGACAGCAGCGGACAGGGCGACTCCTCGATCAGCTTCTGGTGGTTGCGCTGCACGGAACAGTCGCGCTCGCCGACGTGGATCGCGTCGCCGAAGCGGTCGCAGACGATCTGCACCTCGACGTGGCGGCCGCCCTCGACGCACTTCTCGACGAAGAGCGCGCCGTCGCCGAACGCCGCCTCCGCCTCCGCGCGCGCGGCCCCGAAGGCCTCGCGCACCTCGGACGCGTCCGCGCACTTGCGGATGCCGCGGCCGCCGCCCCCCGCGTCCGCCTTGATCATGACCGGGTAGCCGATCTCGTCCGCGAGGCGCAGCGCTTCCTCGACGTCCGCCAGCGGCGCGGCCGAACCGGGGATGCCCGCCAGCCCCGCCGCGCGGAACGCGGCCTTCGACGGCAGCTTCGTGCCGAGGCGCGCCATGACCGCGGCCGAGGGGCCGAGGAAGGTCATGCCGTGTTGCTCGGCCAGGGCGGCGAAGCGCGGGTTCTCGGCCAGGAAACCCCAGCCGGGATGGACGGCGGTGCAGCCGGTCTGCACGCCGGCTTGCAGCACCTTCGCCATGTCGAGGTAGGAGTCGCGCGGCGCGGCGCCGCCGAGCGCGACGACCTCGTCCATCGCGTCGAGCCACGACGCGCCGAGGTCCGCTTCGGAGGCGACGCCGACGACGGCGACGCCCATCTCGCGGGCCGTGCGCGCGATGCGGACGGCGACCTCTCCGCGGTTGGCGATCAGGAGCTTGTGGAACATCGGTCAGGACGAAGGGGCGTGCGAGGAGCGTGCGGCGGCGGTGAGGGTACGGTCTCTTGCGAGCCGGGGTGTCTTGCGAGCCAGGGGGTCGTGCGGGCGTGGGGGACCGGGGTCGTTCGTTCACCGCGCCCCGGCGACCGGCGCGTGAACGGGCGCGGCCCGCTCGCGCCGGCCGCCGGGGCGCGGTGAAGAGGCGACCCCGGCACCGTACCTTCACCGCCGCCGCACGGGAACCGGCGGGCGCCCGCTAGCATGGGGCCGATGGTCCTCCGCACCCTGCTCGCTGTCCTGTCGCTCGCGCTCGCGGCGCCGCCGGCCCCCGCCGGTCCGGACGCCGCGCGCGAGCTCCGGCGCCTGTCCTCGACCCACGCCGCCGAGCGCGAGAGCGCGCAGCGCTGGCTGGCCGTGCACCTCGCGCCGGCGGACCTGCGCGCGGTCGCGGACGCCGCGCGCGACGGCGACGCCGAGACGCGCCGCCGCCTGGTCCACGCGCTGTCGGGCGCGGACCGGCACTTCGAGCTGATCGTGGCGCTGTGCGACGACACCGGCGAGCCCGCGCGCGCGCTGGGACACGACGCGCTCACCGCGCTCGCCCGCGCGTGGCTGCCCGGCCTCGACGAGGCGCCGGTCTCGGCCGAGGACGTCGCCCACGCCTTCGCGGACCGCTCCGCCGACGTCTTCTCCGTCCCCGCGCGGCACACGACGCTGCGCGAGCGCATCGAGTCGATCGCGGTCGAGTCGGACCTGGGCCTGCCGATCGTGATGACGCCCGAGCTGCTCGAGTTCGACCGGCCCGAGCTGCGGCCGGCGCTGCGCGGGACGGCGCTGGAGATCCTCGCGGCGACGGTGCGCGAGGAAGGCCTGTCGTTCGGCGGCGTGGGCGCGCGCGACGAGGAGGACGGTCCCGCGCTGCTGGTCGTCGCGCGGCGCGGTCGCGCGCGGCACGAGTCGGGCTTCGACCGCCTGGAGGAGTGGTGCCTGGCCGTGCGGCGCGACGGCGCGGACGCGGAGCGCGCGGCGCTGGCGCTGGCGTCGAGCGGCTGGCCGGGCGCGCTCGCGTGGATGGAGGCGCGCGCCGTGCCGGCCGGCGGCGAACCCGTCCCCGGCGCCGCGCTGGAAGGCGTGCTGGCCGCGGCGCGGCGCGGGCTCGTCGCGCCCTCGCTGTCGCGGCCGGAAGCGCGGCGCGCCCTGCTCGCGCTCGCCGCGGCGCGCCTCGACTCCGACGACCCGGCCGAGCGCCGGCGCGGCGCGGGCACGGCGCAAGCGCTGGCCGAGCTCGGTCCCCGCGGGCCGCGCGGCGAGGACTGCGCGTCGCTCCTGCTGCAGGGCTGGGACCCGCACGACGACGACGAGGAACACTGGATGCGCTGCGTCGTGCTCGAGGGCTGGCGCAGCGTCGACGACGAGCTCGCGCGGCGCGCGATCGCGGTCGCGCAGGATCCCGCGCGCGCGCCCGGCGTGCGGCTGCAAGCGCTGCGCGCCGTCGCGGCGGTGAACGCGCGGGGCGCGGTGCTCGACGACGCGGGCGTGCGGCGGCTGTGGACGCACTGCGCGGCGCAGGGCGGCGAGGAGGAGTTGCTCGGGCTGCTCGGCGCCGTGGCCGGCGCGCCGACCGAGGCGCTGCACGACGCGGCGGCGGGCTTCGGCGACGCGCGCTACGCGGCCTTCCTCGCGCGCTGGTCGCTGCGCGCCCGCGACCGCGAGGCCTGGAACGCCGCGTGGGCGAGCGCCGCGACCGACGGCTTCGACGACGCGCGCCGCTTCGCCGCCTGGGAGGGGGCCGCCCGCGACGCGCGCCGGCTGCTGGGCGAGGGCGCCGGCCGCGCGTGGCTCGACGGCGCGCTCGCCGGCGCGGCGGGGGACGCGAGCGTGCAGCGCTTCGCCGCGCACGCCGGGCTCGCGACCTCCGACGAGATGCGCGAGTGGGCGCGCGCGTTCGCCGCGCGCGAGTCGCTCACCGACGCGGAGTGGATCGCGTTCGGCCACCTGGCCGCGGGGCCGTCGTCGTCGACGGTGCGCGACCGACTGGCGGAGGGCGTCGAGGCGGCCGGGCCGGGCCGCGCGCCCGCGCTGGCGACCGCTTGCGACGCGGCGGCGGAGGCCCTGCGCGGCGCGCGCCGCGACCAGGAGCTGCGCCGCCTGTCGCGCGCCGTGTGGAAGGCGGTGCGCGACGCCGGCCACCCGCTGCACGAGCGCCTCGGGCCGGGCCGCTACCCCGGGCGCGTGGAGCTCGCGCCGATCCCGCTCGGCTACCGCCTGCGCCGGCCGCCCTTCTGAGCGGGCGCGGGCTTCTCGCGAGCCGGCCGGAACGCGCCCGGCGCCGGGCCGTTCGGGGGACGGCGCGGCGCGGAATCGGGCCCGACGGGCCAGAGGGGCTGGATCCTCGCGGCCGAGGGGCGAGAATGCGCCCTGAATCGCCTTCGGCCCGGCCCGCGTGCCGGTCGAAGATCGAGAGGTCCCGGTCCCTCACGCCGCGTCGGTCGAGCCCCACGGACACCGACCTCCGGGACCCGCGCCCCAGAACACCCCATGGCCCTCTTCCGCAAGTCCGGCCCCCAGGAGCCGCTGCAACCCGCCAAGCCCGACGAGGCCCGGAACCGCCCGGTGCGTCGCGAGGAGCTGGCGATGGTGCGCGAGCCGCGCGGCCAGATCGCCGAGCAGTTCCGCGCCCTGCGCAACTCGGTCGTCGCGCTCAACCCCGACGGGGCGTCGCGCACGGTCGTGCTGACCAGCGCCGTCAGCGGCGAGGGCAAGACGGTCGCGACGCTGAACCTGGCGCTGGCCCTGGCCGAGCTGCCGGGCAACCAGGTGCTCGTCGTCGACGCGGACCTGCACCACCCGGCGATCGAGGAGTACCTCGAGCTGCCGCGGCGCCAGGGCCTGGCCGACGTGCTGGCAGGCACCTGCGCGCTCGACGCGTCGATCCGCGCGACCTCGGCCGAGGGCGTCTCCGTGATGGGCGCCGGCACGCTGCCGGAGAACCCGACGCGCCTGCTCGGTTCGGACCGCATGAAGGTCGTGCTGAACCAGCTGAAGCAGCGCTTCTCGTACGTGCTGATCGACACGCCCGAGGCGATGACGATCTCCGACGCGAGCCTGATCGGCGGCATGGCGGACGGCATCCTGCTGGTCGTGCGGCTGGGCTCGACGCCGCGCCACTACGTCGAGCAGACGCACAACACGCTCGAGGCGCTGGGCGGCAACGTGCTGGGCACCTGCCTGACCGGCGCGACGGTCGAGGACACCGCGCGCAACTACGCGCGGCGCTCGTAGCGGGGCGCGATCACGCGCGGTGCTGCCGGTGCGCGCGACGGCGCGCGGTGCTGCTGATGCGCGCGACTACGCGCGGTGCTGCGGATGCGCGCGACTACGCGCGGTGCTGCCGGTGCGCGCGACGACGCGCGGTGCTGCCGGTGCGCGCGACTACGCGCGACGCGCCCGGCGGATCCAGCGGCCGACGTGCCGTGCCTGCCACTCGAGCGACCGCGCGTGGTCGGGGTGGCGACGTTCGCGCGCGCGGAAGGCGGGGCCGTGGTGCAGGCGGCGGCCGGCGGCGTCGCGCTCGTCGGGGATCGCGGCGTGCAGGAACTCGTGGTGCAGCACCGAGGCCACGAACCACGCGGGCGTGTCGGCGGAGTCGAGCACCGGGTGGACGCGCACCAGGTTGCGCTCGGACTGGTAGCTGCCCAGACGCAGGCTGCGGCGCGCGCGGCTGGGCGCGCGGCGGCCCCAGGTGACGGCGGGCGCCGGGCGCTCGTGGAAGTCCTCGGCGAAGTAGCGCGCGAGGACGTCCCGCGCGAGCGCCTCCAGGTCGTGGTGCTCGCCGCGGGTCGTCAGTCGCTCGGCGCGCGGCGTGCGCGGCGGCAGCGCGTCGCAGCGCTCGTGGATCCAGCGATCGAGCCGCGCGCAGGCCGCCCGCGCGCGCTTGCCCGCGCGCATCCAGGCGGCGAGGTCCTCGGCGACCTCGTCTGGGGCGTGCTCGAAGAAGCGGTGCAGGCGCACGAGGTAGCCGGCGCCCAGGCCCGCGCGCCCGGGCAGCAGCTGGACGGGCGCCGTGCGCGAGCGGCCGTAGCGCACGGCCACGGGGTAGGGGACGCGCTCGCCGAGGAAGCGCTCCCAGTGTTCGACGGTGCGGGGGGTCACGCGGACACGATAGCGGACGGCGCGCGCCGCTTCCGCCGCGATCGGAGCGCGGATGCCGACGCGCTCGGGCGACGGCGCCCGAACCGCGGCGCGCGCGGGCGAGGCGGGGGGCGTGGAGCGCGTTCGGCGGCGCGGCACGGCGCTTGCGAACCCCACGCCGCACGGGACGACCACCACGCCGTGCCGTCGCGCGCGCCGCGCACCGAACCTGCGCTGCGCCGCGACGTCCGACCCACACGAACGACCGCCGAGGAGACCGACATGAAGCTCACGACCATCACCGCCCTCTCGTTCGCCCTGCTGGGCGCGCTGACGCTGACCGCCTGCAACGAGGACGACCCGCTCGAGGAGGCGGGGGAGAGCATCGAGGACGGCGTCGAGGACGCGGGCGACGCGATCGACGACGCCGCGGACGAGCTCAGCGAGGAGGTCGACGGTCACTAGGTCGCGCGCCGGATCGACCGTGAACGAAGGCGGGCCCCCCGATCGGGAGGCCCGCCTTCGTTCGTTCGTGCCGCGCGCGCGGACTAGAGCTTCAGGTCGTACTTGATCTCCTGGCCCTCGCTGACGACGACGCGCCGCGCCTGGTTGCGCTTGGGATCGAGCACCATGTCGTCGAAGGTGCCGTCGCGACCCGCGTTCGGGTTGCGCGCGCTGATCAGGTAGGGGCCGCTCGCGACGTTGGCGAACACGAACGCGCCGTTCGAGTCGGTCTTCGCCCGGTAGGTGCGGGGCAGCTCGTTGCGGCCGCGCGTGTCGGAGATCAGCGTGACCTGCATGCCCGCGGCGTTGCGGCGGCGCGGGTCGTAGACGATGCCGCGCACGGTGCCGCCGGCGGTCATGCGGACGGCGCCGATGTCGCTGGGCGCGCCGTCGCGGACCGGGATGTCGGTCTTGATGAACTCGACGTGCTCGCTGTGCGTGACGCGGATCTGGTAGGTGTCGGCGCGCAGGCCCTGCAGGCGGAACTTGCCCTCACCGTTGGTGCGGACCTTGACCGACGTGGCGTTCATCGAGCCCAGGAAGGCGTCGAACTCGTCGTTCATGAAGTCGTTGTTGTGCGAGCTGACGATCGCGCCGACGACCGGGTCGCCGTTGCTGGAGAACACCGTGCCGGTGATCACGCCGCCGGTCGACATCGTGACCTCGACGCCCGTGTAGTCGCCGCCGTCCTGGATGCGGAACTCCTGCGAGAAGCTCGGCGCGAAGTCCTTCGCGCGCGCCTCGACGACGTAGCCGCCGTCCGAGGGCACCGCCAGCTCGAACGAGCCGTCGGGGTTCGAGAACTTCGCCTGGATGTTCGTCTCCGTGGTCTGGTCGGTGTTCGCGTGCGTGCGGCGCAGGCGCACCTCGTAGCTGGCGGGCGCGACGCCCTCGGGCGACTTGACGAAGCCGGTGATGCGGCTCAGGCGGCGCATCTGCAGCAGCACGTCGCTGCTGCCGGTGTCGACGCGGTGCGAGCGCTCCAGGCGGTAGCCGTCGAGCTTCGCGACGACCGTGTACTTGCCTTCGGCGAGCGCGCCGATGTCGAACGAACCGTTGCCGTCCGAGAAGGCCTCGCTGCGGCACTGGCGGTTCGAGTTCGCGATGCTGACGGCCAGCACGTGCACGCCCTCGAGGCCCGCGCCGTCGGGGCCGACCACGCGGCCGGAGATGCGCTCGGCGATCTTCAGGTAGACGTTGCGCTGGTCGGGGCCCTTGCCCTCGATGAACTGCAGGCCGCGCACGATCTGGTTCGCGTAGCCCTCGGCGAGGACGGTCAGCGAGTGGTGGCCGGGCGTGCAGTTGGTGAACTCGTAGTAGCCGGTGTCGTCGGTGACGGTCGACAGGCGGTCGTCGTGGAGCTCCGAGGACTCGGGGCCGAAGACGCCGTCGAGGTGCATCGCCGCGCCGGGGACGGGGTTCTTGCCCTCGTCGTAGACGAAGCCGGACAGCGTGTGGCCCGGCTGCATCGTGATCATCTCGGTGAAGGTGCCCTCGGTGCCGATCTGCACGTTGGTGACCTCGGTCCGGCTGTAGTCGTCGTGCGTCGCGACCAGGACGTAGCGGTTGAAGGGCTCGATGCCGGCGAAGCGGTAGTGGCCCTCCGAGTCGGACCTGGTGACGCGGTCCTTGCTGGGGTCGTGGTCGGAGTCCGACAGCAGGAAGCCGGTGGCCGACACGCGCGTCAGGCGGATCTTCGCGCCGGCGACGACGACGCCGGCCTCGTCCAGGACCGTGCCGGTCAGGATGTTCGGGTCGGTGGTGGCCGCCGAGGCGCCCTGGCCGGCGTTCGGGTCCTCGGCGACGTCGGCCTGGGTCCGCTGGCCGGTGTCCTCGACGGGGCGGCCCGTGTCGGGCGCGGCGAGGGTGCCGGGATCGACGGCGACCTGGTCCTGGTCGGGGGTCACGTCATCGATGGTGGTGGTGCCGCCGGAGTCACCGCTGAACTGGGTGATCGCGACGATCAGGGCGCCGACGGCGACGAGGACGAGGAGCAGGACGACGGAGGGCTTCATGGCGGTTCGGATGGGCGGAGTCGCGTGCGGGAGAGGCGGGGCGGGAGGCGCCGCCGGTCGGGGCGGCGCGAGGAGGCGCGCCCGAGCCCCGAAGGACGGGGGGGCCGGAAGAAACTTCCGGCTTTCGGCCGAAATCCCGGCTCAGCCGGCCGCCGGCGCCGCGTCGGCGGTCGCCGTCTGAGGGCCGGGCAGCCAGGATTCCCAGGAGGAGAGCGAGGACAGGAAGTAGGCGAAGACCAGGGTCTCCAGGTCGGCCCGACGGAAGACGTCGAGCACGGCGCCCCGCCCGAAGGCGTTGCGCTCGATCCGGGCCACCTCGCCGGTGCGCGGGGCGGTCACCCGCCAGCCGCGGCGGAAGCCCGGCGACGCGAACATGCGCAGGGGCTTCGAGCCGGTCGAGAGCTGGATCTCGCGCCGGATCACGCCCGGGCGCAGGGAGGAGCCGAGCCACTCGCGGGCGTCGGTCCAGAAGGAGAACTGGCCGCGCAGGAGGCCGGGCTCGCGGCGGGCGAAGAGGACCTCGCCCTTCTCGGGCCGGAACTCGGCCTCGTCGATGCGGCCCCAGCGGTTGCGGCGGACGTGCAGCACGCCGACCGGACCCTCTTCGGTCCGGAACTCGTGCCGCGTGGTCCACAGCCCGGAGACGTGGATGCGGTAGCGTTGCTCGTGGTTCGCCATCTGGGGGATCGCCGGGTTCGAGGGCCGGGAATCTACCATCGACCGTCGGCGCGTGGGGCGTGAGCCCCGCTTCTCGCATCCGACGGGTCCTGGGACGGTCCCGGGAGTGCGACGCGGCGCCGGGAGGGGGCCCGGCGGGGGCCCGGAACAGCGCCGGCCCGCCGGGTTCCGCCTCGAGGCGGGGGATCGGAGCGGCGCGGTCCCGGATCGCGGGGGTCGCCGCGCCTCGGTCGGAGGGATCGGAGACACGCGCGGAGGGCCCCTTGCGAACGGCCCAGTGCGAACGGCCCAGTGCGAAGGACCCCGTGCGAAGGACCCTGTGCGAAGGACCCCGTCCGGTTGGGATCAGAACAGCGCGCTGAGCAGGTCCGGCAGGCGCACCCCGTCGCAGACGCAGGGCTCGCAGAAGTTGTTCGCCGGGTTCGGGTGGTGCTCGCACAGGGTGCAGACCGCCAGCTTGCGACGGGCCTCCTGGATGCGCTCGCGCTGGGCGACCAGTCGCTGCAAGCGCTCTTCGAGCAGCTCGTCGTGCGCGCGCAGGGCGTCGTCGACCCGGCGGGCCAGCGCCTCGCGCGCCTCGCCGCCGGTGCGGCGGCCCACCAGGTCGCGGATGCGGTCGAGCGGCAGCCCCAGCTCCTGCAGGTCGCGGATCAGCTGGACGCGGTTCACGTCCGTGGGCCGGTAGTAGCGGAACCCGCCCGCGCTGCGCTCCGCGGGCTCGATCAGGCCGAGCTCCTCGTAGTAGCGCAGCGTGCGCAGGTTGGTGCCCACGAGCTCGGCGAAGTCGCCGATCTTGAGCAGCTCCGGGGGCGTGGCGGGCGTGTCCGAGTGGTCCGACATGGGGGTGCGAGGGGGCGAGCGGGGGGTCTCGCCGTGTCCATCTTCCAGGCTAACCCTCGCGCGAGGGATCGGTCCAGCGTTCGCCGCCCCGAGAGCGCGACTCCGGATCGGGAAGGCCCGGAACGGGACCCCGGGACGTCCTCGAGCGCGGGCCGTCGAGGCCGGAACCGGCGTTCCGTCCCGCGGGGCCGCGCTCGCGGGCGGCCTTCGCGCGGGTCGTCCTTGCACCCGGGGGGCGGCGTGGCTCAATGGCCGGCCCCCGACGCGCGCGGCGCCCCCGCGCCGCGCTCCGCACCGCCCCCGACGACCCGCCATGCAGTCCGACCTCGAGATCGCCCGCGCCGCGACCCTGCACCCGATCCACGACCTCGCCGCCGACTGGGGGCTGCCGCCCGACGCGCTGCGCGCCTACGGCCCGCACATGGCGAAGGTCGACCACCGCCTGGCGACCCGGGGCGAGCGCCGCGCGCGCTACGTGCTCGTCACCGCGATCACCCCGACGCCGGCCGGCGAGGGCAAGACGGTGCACACGATCGGCCTGTCGATGGCCCTGAACCGCATCGGCAAGCGCGCGGCCTGCACGATCCGCCAGCCCTCGATGGGCCCGGTCTTCGGCATCAAGGGCGGCGCGGCCGGCGGCGGCCACAGCCAGGTCGTGCCGATGGAGCAGTTCAACCTGCACCTGACCGGCGACTTCCACGCGGTGGGGGCGGCGAACAACCTGCTGGCGGCGGCGATCGACACCTCGGTGCTGCTGGACAACCCGCTGCAGCTCGACCCCGAGACGATCACGTGGCGGCGCGTCGTCGACGTGAACGACCGCTCGCTGCGCGAGATCCGCACCGGCCTCGGCGGGCCGAAGAACGGCATCCCGCGCGACACGGGCTTCGACATCACGGCCGCGTCGGAGGTGATGGCGGTGCTCGGGCTGTCGAAGGACCTGGCCGACATGCGCGCCCGCCTCGGCGAGATCGTGGTCGGTCAGAACTTCGCGCAGCAGAGCGTGCGCGCCGACGACCTGGAGGTCGCGGGCGCGATGGCGGCCGTGCTGAAGGAGTCGATCGACCCGACGATCATGCAGACCACCGAGGGCACCGCGGCCTTCGTGCACACGGGGCCCTTCGCGAACATCGCGCACGGCAACTCGTCGATCGTCGCGGACGAGCTGGCGTCGCGCTACTTCGACTACGTCGTGACCGAGGCCGGCTTCGGGGCCGACATGGGCGCGGAGAAGTTCTTCGACATCAAGTGCCGCAAGTCGGGGATGCGCCCCGACTGCGCCGTCCTGGTCGTGACGATCCGCGCGCTGAAGACGCACTCCGGCATGTTCCCGGTCAAGCAGGGCTCGCCGCTGCCGCCGGAGCTGTTCGAGGAGCAGCTCGAGGCGCTGGGCGAGGGCTGCGTGAACATGGAGGCGCAGATCGAGAACCTGCGCCTGTTCGGCGTGCCGGTGGTCGTCGCGGTGAACCGCTTCGGCACGGACACCGACGCGGAGGTCGAGCTCGTTCGCGAGCGCGCGCTGGCGGCCGGCGCGGAGGCGGCGGAGGTCAGCGAGGTGCACGCGAAGGGCGGCGACGGCGGCACGGCGATGGCCGAGGCGGTGCACGCCGTGTGCGAGCGCGGCGGCGCGGACTTCCGCTTCGCGTACGAGCTGGAGCAGCCGCTACCCGAGAAGATCCAGGCGCTCGCCTCCAAGATCTACGGCGCCGCCTCGGTCGAGTTCTCGCCGACCGCGCAGGACCAGCTCGCGAAGCTGGCCGAGCGCGGCTACGACGACCTGCCGATCTGCGTCGCGAAGACGCAGTACAGCCTGTCGCACGACCCGTCGTTCAAGGGACGCCCCCGGGGCTTCGTGTTCCCCGTGCGCGAGGTGCGCCTGTCCGCCGGCGCCGGCTTCGTGGTCGTCTACGCCGGCAACATCATGACGATGCCGGGCCTGGGCCGCACGCCGGCCTACAAGCAGGTCGACCTCGACGCCGAGGGCCGCATCGTCGGGCTGTTCTAGGGCGCGAGGGAAAGTACGGAGCCGGGCTCGTTTTTTCACCGCCGGCCGCGGTGCGTCTCGCCGGCGCAGCCGGCGAGGCGCACCGCGGC
>JAUHYB010000049.1 GCA_030426745.1 bacterium | reverse complement strand
GGTGGGAAGCCGCCTGCGGCGGCTTCCCACCCCTCGGCCGCGATTCCGGAGGAAAGTGCCTGGCACCGTATTCCTGTCGACGCCCACCCGTTCGCTATCTGTTAGGGTAGCCCGCGCCATGCCCCCGCCCCCCGACCCCGCGCCGCCCCCCTCCCCCCCGTCGCGCGGCGGGCGGGACGCGCGGTTGCCGGCCGGGACGCGGCGGGTGCTGCACCTCGACGTGGACGCCTTCCTCGCGTCCGTCGAGTGCGCGGTGCACCCCGAGCTCGCGGGCAAGCCGCTGGTGATCGGCGGCCTGCCGACCGAGCGCAACCTCGTGATGTCGTCGTCGTACGAGGCGCGCGCGTACGGCGTGCGGCCGGGCCTCTTGCTGGCCGAGGCGAAGCGCCGCTGTCCGCACGCGATCTTCCGGCGCGGCGACGCCCAGGCGGCGAACCGCTTGCGCGACGAGCTGACGTGGATCCTGATGCGCTACTCGCCGCGCGTCGAGGTCGCGTCGATCGACGACTTCTTCGTGGACCTGACCGGGACGGCGCGCTTGCTGGGTCCCGCCTTCCAGGTCGCCGAGGAGATCCGGCGCGTCGCGCGCGAGGAGGTGCGGTTGCCGCTGACGATCGGCGTCGCGACGAACCCGACGATGGCGCGCATCGCGGGCAAGCTGGCGAAGCCCGGCGGCATCGCGGAGGTCTTGCCCGGCTGCGAGGAGGCGTTCCTGACCGACTTGCCGGTCGAGCACCTGCCGGGCGTCGGGCACGCGACGCGCGCGCTGCTCGAGCGCTTCCGCGTGCGCACCGTCGGCCACCTGCGCGCGGTGTCGCGCGAGGTGCTGTTCGCCAGCTTCGGCCGCGGCGGACTCGCGCTGTACGAGCGGGCGCGCGGCGTCGACCCCGAACCCGTCGAGCCGACGTGGATCGCGCGCGCGGACGGCGTGCTGGAGCGACGCGCGCCGCGCTCGATCCGCCGCGACAGCACCTTCGAGCCGGAGGAAGCCGACCGCGCGCAGGTCGAGGCGATGCTCGCGTACCTCGTCGAGCGCGCGGCGCACAAGCTGCGCACGCTGGGCCTGACCGCGGCGACGATCGAGGTGCACGTGCGCTACGTCGACTCGCGCCCGCCGTCGCTGCGCCGCGCGCGCGAGGCCGACCGCACCGGCCGGGGGACGGGCGAGCCGCGCCGCGCGCGCCGCACGCTGGAGGGCGGCAGCGACTCGACCGACGAGCTGTGGCGCGTCGCGCGCGAGCTCTACCGCTCGCTGCCGCGGCGCCGCGCGTTGACGAAACGCGTCGGGCTCGAGCTGTCGAAGCTGCAGCGCCGCGACGGCTGGCAACGCCACCTGTTCTCCGACCCCGCCGACGAACACGCCGACGCGCGCGCGGACCGCCAACGCCGGCTGGACGAGGTGCTCGACGACCTGCGCGCGCGCCACGGCTTCGGCGGCCTGCTGCGCGGCTCGAGCCTGCCGCTCGCCGCGACGCACGAATGGGGCGAGGACGGCTTCCGGTTGCGGACGCCGTCACTCAACCAGTGAACGACGACGCGGGGCGCGCATTCCTCGCGCTGCCGCGGTCGGAGTGCCGCGCTCGGAGTGACGGGGCGGCGCGGCGCTCACGGCAGGTCGCTCCACGGCTCCACCCGCGGCTTCGGCAGCGGGTAGAAGCAGCGCGCGAGCACCATCGCCAGCAAGCCGCCGAAGTACGCCACGTACAGCGCGCCGCCCAGGTGCCCCAGGAAGGCGACCAGGAACACGACCGTCCAGAAGAAGGTGAAGCGCACGCTGCGCGTCACGTCGCTGTGCAGCAGGATCGCGAGCGCGGGCGTGCCGCTGAGGACGAGCGCGAACAGCGACACGAGCACGAACTTGCCGACGTCGGGCAAGGAGGCGCTCAGGAACTCCGACGAGAAGCCCTCGCGCACCCAGACCGAGAACCACAGGATCCCGAAGCACGTCAGGTTGCAGACGAAGGCCGCGACCAGGATGTAGACCCCGCGCGTGAAGCGGCTGCGCAGCACGTGCGCGGGCGGGAGCTCTTCGAGGCGGACGTCGGGCATCGCACCCGGCACGGTACCTTCGGGTGACACGCGGCGACGAACCGCACACAGCGACGAACCGCTCACAACGAAGGGAGGGCGCCGCCTCGCGCGTGGCGAGGCGGCGCCCTCTTGTGCTCCGGAGCCCGTGCATCTCACGGTGTGCTCTCTCAGGTGTTGGCTCTCTCTCTGGGCGGCCCCGGAGCGTCGGGGCGCGAGCGCCCGCGACTGGCCCCATGATAGCGAGGCCCCCGATCGCGCGAGATCCCACCCGCGTGAAGTGTAAGGAAAGCGCGGCGTCCGCCGGCGCCTGCCCCGCGAAGAGACAGCCATGCGACGACTCCACCCCTCGCGGCTCGCGCCGCTCCTGGCCCTCTCCCTGGTGGCCGCGGCCTGCACCAGCCCGATCCCGAACCGCGACCCCGCCGGCGAGCCCTTCCCCGAGGTGCGCGCCGAGACCCTGGACGGCGACCCGCTGCGCCTCCCCGGCGACCTGGCCGGCGCGCCCGCGGTGCTGCTGGTCGGCTACGAGCAGGACGCCCAGTTCGACGCCGACCGCTGGCTGCTCGGCCTGCTGCAAGCCGGCCCGCCCGCCGCAGTCTACGAGGTGCCCACCATCCGCGGCTGGGCCCCGCGCCTCTTCGCGAGCCGCATCGACCAGGGCATGCGCGACGGCATCCCGCCGGAGGACTGGGCGACCGTCGCGACGGTCTACGACGACGCGGCGGAGGTCGCGGCGTTCACCGGGACGGAGCTCGGCAACAACATGCGCGTACTGCTGCTCGACCGCGACGGCACGGTCGCGTGGTTCCACGACCGCGGGTACTCGGCGCGCGTGCTGCTCGAGCTCTTGGACGCGGCGCGCGCGCTCGGCCCCGCCGACGCGCCGGCGCGCTGATTCGACCGACGACCGGCGACGCGGGCGCGGCGATCGTCGGCGCGCCCTACCGCCGCGGGTCGTCCGCGCCGGCCGCCGATACCACGCCCTGCCAGGCGAACGCGCTGCCGGCGACCTCGAGCCGCAGGTGGAAGCGCAGGTCGCCCTCGCCCGGCGGCGCGGTGACCGCCCACCCGTCCGGCGCGAAGGTCCCGTCGCCGCGCGGCAGCAGCGGCGCCGGTCCGGAGCGCAGCACCTCGCCCTCCCCCGCCGCCAGGTCGCCGTCCGCGTCGCGGTAGATCTCGACCGCGGCGTCCGACACCCGCGCGTCCTCCGCCAGCTCGACGCCGACGAGCGGCGGCAACACGACGCCCTCCTCGGTCACCTTCGGCGGCAACACCGTCACGGCCCCGGCCGCCGCCGGCGTGCGCAACACGAGTTGCCCCTCGAAGGGGTGGCGCGCGCCGCCGATCCGCCGACCGAGCCAGCTGTCCGCCGGCGCCTGCGAGAAGAAGAGCGCGATCGCGACGACCAGCGCGGCGGCGGCGAGCAGCGCGCGACGCCGGCCGACGCCCGGGCGCGGGGTGTTCGAGGAGGCGGCGGACATGGGCGGGATGCTAGCGCGGACCGCCGCGTCGCGCCCCCTCGAAGCCGCGCCGCGCCTCGCGCTCGTCCGCGACGGACACACGACGCGCCGGATCCGCCGGCGATCGACGCGTCACACGACACGCACCGGCTCGAAGCGCGCGGCTCGTGTGAACCCCAGCCCGAGACCTCCCATGCACTGGTCCTCTCTCGCCGTCGGCGCGCTGCTCGCGTGCCTCGCCTTCGACACCGCCCACGCCGCCGCCCCCGCCCCGCAGACCGACGACGTCGCGGAGCGCGCCGAACCCGACAAGTGGAACCTCGGCAAGCACCGGCTCGCCATCGAGGGCTACGACCCGGTCACCTACTTCCCCGAGGGCGGCGGCGATCCGAAGAAGGGCGACGCGAAGATCACCGAGCGGCACCGCGGCGTCGTGTACCGCTTCCGCGACGAGGCGCACCGCGAGCTCTTCCGCGCGACGCCCGAGCGGTACGAGCCGGCCTACGGCGGCTGGTGCGCGTGGGCGATGTCGAGCGACGACCGCGTCGAGGTCGACCCCGAGTCGTTCCTGATCCAGGACGGCGAGCTGCTGCTGTTCTACGACGGCTTCTTCGCCGACACGCGCAAGAAGTGGCGCAAGGGCGACGTCGACGCGCTGAAGCGCAGCGCCGACGCGAACTGGAAGGCGTACTACCCGCACGCCTACCGCGACCTGTCGCGCTGGAACGCGGCGGACGGCCTGGCGCTCGGCGGACACGACCCCGTGGCCTACTTCGGCACCGCGCCGAAGGTCGTCGCGGGCAAGGCGCCCATCGCGCACACCTACCGCGACATCACCTATCGCTTCGCCGACGACGCGTCGCGGAAGCGCTTCCTGCAGGATCCGAACCGCTACGAGCCGCGCGCCGGCGGCTGGGATCCGGTCGCCCTCTCGGCGGGCGAGCGCGCCGCCGGAACGCCGCGCGTGTTCCGCGTGCACGACGACCACCTGTGGATCTTCGCGAGCGAGGCGAACGCCGCGCGCTTCGACGAGGACCCGGCCGCCGTCGCCGCCGCCGCGAAGAAGGCGTTCCGCGAGCGCTGAGCGCCGGCGTCGATCGACGGCGCTCCTCCGCGGGCGCCGTCGCCGCGGGGCGTGAAGGAACGGCGCGGGACGGAGCGACGCCGGGCGCGCCGGGCGGCTGTAGGCGGCGCGGCGGTCCGCGCTAGGCTGCAGCCCGCACCCGACCGCTCGCCCCCATGCTCCACCCCTTCCTCGCGCTGCTCGCCGCCCTCGCGACGCTCCCCGTCGGCTCCCCGGGGCCCGGTGAGGTCCTGCAGCCCACCGACCACGCCTCGCCGTCCGGCCGGTGGGTCTTGCACGTCGCGCCGAGCCGCCCCGACGGCGGCGGACCCGCCGGCTACCGCATGTCGCGCGACGGCGAGACGGTGTGGGAGGCGGAGCGCGAGTGCACGCTGTGGGAGGCGGGCGTCACGGATGACGGCCGCGTCGCGGGGTACGGATACACGCGCGGCATCCGCGCCGGTCGCGACAAGGGCCGGTTCCGCGTGGTCGTGCTCGACGCCGCGGGGCGTTCCGTCGCGGAGCACGCCGTGCCCCGCGGGTCGTCGCTGGGTCCCGGGGGCCACGCGGTCCCGTTCGCGCGCGACCTGCTCGTCCAGGGAGAGCTGGACCGCGCGCGGATCGACATGACCACGCGCGACCAGGCGGCGCGCGAGTGCTGGTGGACGTTCCGGCTGTCGGACGGCGAGCGGGTCGAGGACTGGACGCCGGAGCCGCCGGTCGATGCCGGGAATGCGGATCGGTTCCTGCTCCAGGACGCCGAGCCGCTTCCGGGTAGCGGACTGACTCTATTGAGGTGGGACTACCGAGACGGCGAATCCACGCAAGGCGTCGATCACTGGGGCGCGCTGTACGAGCTGCGCGACGTGCAGGACGCGACGTTGTGGAGCCTCGCTCGCCCGCTCGAATTCACGGTGCTCGGTGACCGAAGGGCGACCACTCTGCTGCTGGAGTGGTCGCGCGCGTGCGGAACGATCCTCGCCTGCGAACCGGGCGGTCGCTTCGCGTTGTGGTTCCCAGCGGAGTCCGTGCGTGTGGACTACTTGGCCCGACACGACGGCGAGCGGTGGTCCGTCGCGGAGACGTCGCGCACGGCGCTCGACCTGCGCTTGCGCACGACGTGGCAGGCGCCCGCGATCGAGCTGCCGAGCCTGCCGCCGGTCGTGCTCGGCGCCGGGACGGCGGAGGGCGGCGACGCGGAGCGCCCGCTCGAGCCGAAGCAGGCCGCGATCGACGCGCGCGGACAGATCCTCGTCCTGGACGCGAGCGACGACGGCGCCGTCTTCGTCCATGCGTCGAACGGCGCGCTCGAGGACGTCCTGCGTCCGCCGCGGGCGTCGGGCTTGCGACTCGGCGGGCCCGGCGGGACCGACGAACGCGGCGTGATCCACGTCCCGACGATCGGGACCTCCAAGGGGTACGGCTACCACGGACACCTGCGCTTCGCGCCGCACTACGGCGCGGTCGGCGAAGTGGACCTCGCCGACCACCGCGTCCGCTTCGATCCGCTGCGCCCGCGCTACTGGCGACCGGCCCCGGGCGCGCGCGAACTGCTCTGCTTCGGCGACGGCCCGCGCCCGCTCCACACGCTCGCGAAGCGCCCCGACGGTCGCTGGTGGAACGGCATCGACGACTTCGCCTGCTCCGCGGACGGCGGAACGCTGGCGGTGCTCGACTCGCGCGTCGATCGCGCCGGCCGCCGCCATGCGAAGCTCGCGCTCCTCGACGCCGACGGTGCGAACGGCGCGATGGTCGAGGTGCCCGACACGGACGCCGCGCGCGTCGCCGTCTCGCCGCGCTGGGTCGTGCTGTCCGACCACCACGCGACCGTCCTGCTCGTCGATCGCCGCGACGGCTCGTCCCACCGACTCGCGACCGAGCCGACCGACGCCTTCCTGACGTGGGGCGTCTCCCCGGAGGGGACGGAGCTGTGGTGCGTCGACGTCGCCGCGCTCACGCTGCACCGCTACGCGCTGCCGGGTCGGTGACGGATCACGGGGCACGGCGCCGACCTCCCCAACCCCTTGCCCCCGGCCCGCTTGCCGCCGCGGCGCGCGTCCCGTCGCGCGCGGCGGCTGGACGGATTTTCGGGTTCTGTTAGGGTGCGTTCGGAGCGCTCCCGCCGGGGGGGCGCGAGGGTTCGAGGAGCGCGCCGGGCGACCGTGAGGACGGGGGCCGGCGGCGGGGCGCCGGGGCGCGGCGCGGGAAGGAGGACGCGGGTGTACGTGCCGCTCAGGGTCCACGGGAACCACTCGTTGTTGATGGGCGTCGACGCGCCGGAAGCGCTGCTCGAGCGGGCGGCGGGGCTGGGCTTCGCGGCGATGGCGTTGACCGACGTCGACTCGACGGCGGGCTGGGTCGACTTCCTGCGCGAGGCGCGGCGGCGGGAGCTCGCGGCGGGTGATCCCGCGGGCGACGGCGGTGCCCCCGGTCGCACGGCGCGCGACGGCGACGCCCCCGAACACGACTCCCCCGCCGACCTCGGCGCGCGTCGCCTGACCGGCGGAGCGCGCGCGAACCCCGTGCGGCCGATCCTCGGCGCGGAGCTCTCCGACACCGGCGGGCGGCCCGGGCGGATCACGGCGCTCGTCGAGACCGAGGCGGGCTTCCGCAACCTGAACCGGCTCGTCTCCGCGCGGCAGCTCGGGCGCGACCCGGGCGAGCACGGCGCCGACCTCGGCGCGCCGGAGGAGGACTTCGACCTGGTGCGCGCGGCGGTGCGCTACCAGGACGGGCTGATCTACCTCGTCGACCACCCGCGGGTGCTGCTGGGGCTGATGGGTCGCGTCGATCCGTCGCGGGTGCTCGCGGCGCTGTCGCCGGCGGGGCTCGCGCACCGCGGGCCGGCGTCGCGCGGGCGGTCGCGGCGCGCGCGCGCGGGCGAGGCGCGCAACACGCACCTCCTGCGCGAGGGAGCGGCGCGAGAGCGGACGAACCGCGACACGAACGACCGCGCGAACGACGACGCCCCGCCGACGAGCGAAGCGCACGACCTCGACCCCGCGAAGCCGCCGCCGCCCGCCGCGCCGGTGCCCGTGCACGAGATGCTCGACGCGGCGCGCGCGACCGGCTTCGGCGTCGTCGCGGTGCCCGACGTCTACTGCGCCTACCCCGCCGGCATGCGCGACCACCGCCTGCGCGTCGCGATCCAGCGCAACGCGCTCGTGAACGACCTGCCGGAGGAGTGGCTCGCCGCGCGGCCGGCGCACCTGCTGACCGGGCGCGAGCTGTGCGCGATCTTCGCCGACGTCGAGGACGTCGCCGGGCCGTGGGGATCGCACGCGCCGCCCGGCGTGCCGCCGATGGTCGCGCGCACGGTCGAGGTCGCGGCGCGCTGTCGCTACACGCCGCCGCTGGACCGCGTGCTGTTCCCCAAGGCCGACCTGGCCGAGGGCGAGACGGCCTACTCGCGGCTCTGCGCGCTGTCGTTCGACGGCGCGAAGGCGCGCTACACGCCGCTGCGACCCGAAGTCGTGCGGCGGCTCGACCACGAGCTGTCGACGATCGACCGCCTGGGCTTCGCCGCCTACTTCCTGCTCGTGCACCGCATCGCGGAGTACGCGAAGGGCATCGGCGTGCCGTGCGTCGGGCGCGGGTCGGCGGCGGACAGCCTGGTCGCGTACTGCCTCGGGCTGACCGACGCGGACCCCTTCCGCTACGAGCTGATCTTCGAGCGCTTCCTGAACCCGTCGCGCTCCGACCGGCCCGACATCGACCTCGACTTCTGCTGGAGGCGGCGCGACGAGGTGATCGAGCACGTGTACGCGCTGTTCGGCGCGGAGCGCACGGCGATGATCTCGACGCTGAACCGCTTCGGGCTGCGCTCCGCCTTCCGCGAGACGGCGCTGGCCGAGGGCATCCCGCCGGCGGAGGTGAACCGCTGGTCGAAGCTCGTGCCGCACTACGCGCCGGGGTCGGCGCGGGCGGACTTCGACGGGGACACGGCTGAGAAGAACACCGCTGAGAAGGACACCGCCGAGAAGGACACCGCGGGCCGGGAAGACGACGGCGATCCGCGGCCCGGGCCCGGCGGCGCGAGCCTCGCGCGGGAGGGACCGCCGGAGATCTCGCGGAGCGCGCTGCTCGAACCGCCGCCGGAACCGGGGCTGACGAACCAGGAACGCCTCGCCGCGGAACGCGCGCGCGCCGAACGCCTCGCCGGCGGCGGGCCGCCGAACGTCGTCGAGCTCGCGCTGCGCTCCAGCCCCGAGGCGCGCGGCTTCCCCTTCGACGACGAGCGCTGGGCGCGCGTGTTGCGCCACGCCGAAGCGCTGCTCGACGCGCCGCGCCACCACGGCCTGCACCCCGGCGGCGTCGTCGTCGCGCCGGGCCCGATCACCGACGTCGTCGCGTGCCAGCGCGCGGCGAAGGGCGTCGTCGTCACGCAGTTCGACAAGGACGCGGTCGAGGCGATCGGGCTGGTCAAGATGGACCTGCTCGGCAACCGCGCGCTGACCGTCGTCGACGACTGCTTGCGCTCGCTGGCCGCGCGCGGCGTCACGCCCGACCTCGAGCGCGTCGACGAGGACGACCCGCGCACCGCCGCGCTGCTGCGCGAAGGCCGCACGATCGGGTGCTTCCAGGTCGAGTCGCCGGGCATGCGCAACCTGTTGAAGCAGACCGGCGCCGCGGACATGGACGCGGTGATCCAGGCGGTCGCGCTGATCCGCCCGGGCCCCGCCGGTTCGGGGATGAAGGACGCGTACGTGCGGCGCTTCCGCGGCCTGGAGGATCCGGCGCCGCCGCACCCGCGGCTCGTCGACCTGTTGTGCCGCACGCAGGGCGTGATGCTGTACCAGGAGGACGTGATGCAGGTCGCGGCGCGCCTCGCGGGCATGGACCTGGCGGAGGCGGACAGCTTGCGACGCGCGTTGAAGAAGCGCGACGCGCGCCGGCTGGAGGCGCTGGCCGAGCGCTTCCTCGCCGGCTGCGTCGAACAGGGCGTGCCGCGCGCCGAGGCCGCGCCGGTGTGGGAGTTGATCGCGAACTTCGCGTCCTTCGGCTTCTGCAAGGCGCACGCGGTGACCTACGGGCGCATCTCGTACCGCTGCGCGTGGTTGAAGGCGCACCACCCCGCCGACTTCCTGTGCGCGTTCCTCGAGAGCGACACCGGCTACTACCGCACGCGCGTCTACGTCGAGGAGGCGCGGCGCATGGGCGTGCCCATCCTCGGGCCGGACGTGAACAAGAGCGCGGAGGGGTTCCGGTTGGAGGCGCTCGGTGACGGCGACCGCGACGACGGCCCCGTCGGCCTGCGCGTCGGCCTGCGGTCGGTGAAGGGGCTGACGCAACGCACGCGCGACGCGATCCTCGCGGGGCGCGAGCGCGGCGCGTTCCTGTCGCTGCCCGACTTCCTGTCGCGCACCGGCGCGCGGACGGACGAGTGCGAGACGTTGATCCAGTGCGGCGCCTTCGACGCCTTCGACCGCACGCGGCCGGAGCTGTCGTGGCGGCTGCACCTGCTGCGCGCGCAACCGACGCGCCCGCCGCGCCAGTACACGCGCGGCGGCGCGGACGGGCTGGACCTCGGGCAACTCGCGGCCTGTCGCGACGACGCGGGAGACCGCGGCTTCGACGCGGCGCGCGCGGGCACCGGCGGGTGGCGCGGCGGCGCGCTCGGCCTCGGCGCGGCGCGGCTGGCGCCCGGCGAGACCGCGGGCCTGTTCCCCGAGCCGGAGACGCCGGCGCTCGTGCTGCCAGGCCTACCGAACCCCGGGCGCGCGGAGCGCGGCGCGCTCGAGTACGAGCTGCTCGGCATGACCGTCGGCGACCACCCGCTGGCCGTCTTCCCCTGCGCCGCCGACGAGCGCATCACCGCGCGCTTCGGCTCGCTCGCCGCCGCCGCGAAGCCGGGCAAGCGCGGACCGCGCCCGGTGAACCCGATCGCCTGCGCCGCGCTCGACCGCCACGCCGGCGCGCGCGTGACCCTGCGCGGCTGGCCCGCCGCGAGCCGCCGCGTGCACACCGCCGACGGCCGCTGGATGCGCTTCCTGACGCTGGAGGACGAGACCGGCCTCGCCGAGGTCGTGCTCTTCGCCGACGTCTACCAGCGCGACGGCCACCGCCTGGCCGAGTTCGGCCCCCTCTGCGTCACCGGCGTCGTCCAGGACCAGATGGGCGCGTGCACCCTCGACGCCGAACGCGTCTGGTGACGACCCCGACGACGACCGAGCGCCCGAACAACCCAGGCGATCGAGCGCCCGAGGAGAAGGAACCACACGAACAACTGCAGCCGCCCTCGCGGTCCATCCCAACAACGGCGCAGTGAACCGCCGGGACACGGCCAAGCGCCCGCACGGCCCCAGCCCCGGCCCCACGCAAAGGCCGCAAAGGTGCAAAGAGCGCGAAGAAGAACGAACCACGGCTGCGCGCGGCCGCAGCAGCAGAAGAAGGAGTCCGACGTCAGCGACGGTCCTCGGTCGGCTCCAGCCTGGACCGGTGGACGAAGCCCGCTGGTTCACTGGGCCGAGGTCTTGGAGCTGCTCCGTGACGCTCTCCGCCGGGGTGGAGAGTGCTTTGCTCGCGCTTCTGATCGCGTAGCCGTGGTTCGTCCTTCTTTGCGCCCTTTGCGATCTTTGCGTGAGGTAAGGGACAGCGCCGGGACCTTGGAGTTCTCCCGGGCCAACTGCACGCCGTTGCGGAACGAGGCCAACGGACAACTGCAGAACAACCGCACGGTCCGTTACCTCACGCAAAGATCGCAAAGGGCGCAAAGAAGGACGAACCACGACTGCGCGCGGCCGCAGCAGCAGAAGGAGGAGTCCGACGTCAGCGACGGTCCTCGGTCGGCTCCAAACAAGACCGGCGGACGAAGCCCGCTGGTTCACTGGGCCGAGGTCTTGGAGCTGCTCCGTGACGATCCGTGCCGGGGTGGAGAGTGCTTTGCTCGCGCTTCTGTTCGCGTAGCCGTGGTTCGTCCTTCTTTGCGCCCTTTGCGATCTTTGCGTGAGGTAAGGGACAGCGCCGGGACCTTGGAGTTCTCCCGGGCCAACTGCGCGCCGTTGCGCAACGAGGCTCACGGACAGCTGCAGAACAACGGCACGGTCCATTACCTCACGCAAAGATCGCAAAGGGCGCGAAGAAGAACGAACCACGGCTGCGCGCGGCCGCAGCAGCAGAAGTAGGAGTCCGACGTCAGCGACGGTCTTCGAGAGGATCAAGTGCCGCAGGGCGGCGCTGCGCCGGTCAGTTCACGGTGCCGGGAGCTTGGAGCTGCTCCGTTGCTGCCTGTGCTGGGGTGGAGGCTGCTTTTCATCCGTTGCTCTTCTCCTGCGTGTGGTTCGTCCTTCTTCGCGCTAGTTGCTCCTTTGCGGCCTTTGCGTGGGGCCGCGGCGGAGGAGTCGCGTGGCCTTCCACGTGTCCCGGCCGGGCAGGACGCTGTTGTTGGAATGGACCGCGCGGGCGGCTGCGGCCGCCCGCGCGGTCCATCCCTGCAACGGCGCAGTGAGCAGCCCGGCGCGGTCGCGTGCTCACGGGGTCGCTTGGGCCTCGCGTGGGGCGGCACACGGCGGGTGCGCTCGGCGGTCCTCGCCTGCTATCGTGGTCGCGCATGCTGATCCGCACCCCCGACGACCTCGGCACCCCCGTCGCCGAACTCGCCGCGCTGCCGGCCGTGCGGCGTGTCGTGATGGCGAATCCGCGCGACTACGAAGTGCGCTACGCGATCAACCCGCACATGCTGGACGGCTCCGGCGCGCTGCGTGAAGTCGATCGTGACCGCGCCCGGGAGCAGTGGCGCGGCATGAAGGCGGCGCTCGAGGCGCACGGCATCGAGGTCGACGTCGTGCCCCCGCTCGACGGGCACCCCGACCTGGTCTTCTGCGCCAACCCCGCCCTGTGGATCCCGGCCGAAGCCGCGCCGGACGGTGAACCGCACCTGGTGCGCTCGCGCATGACGCACGAGGAGCGGCGCGCCGAGGTCGCGCACCTCGCGGAGCACCTGTCGGTGCGCGGCCTCGAGATCGAGGGCATCGAGGGTCCCGCCGATCGCTTCGAAGGCAGCGGCGACGGCCTGTTCCACCCCGGCCGGCGGCTCCTGTGGGGCGGCGTCGGACCGCGCACGGAGCTCGCGGCATGGGCCGAGATCGGCGAGCGCTTCGACCTGCCGGTCGCGGCGATCCAGCTGGTCGACGAGCACTACTACCACCTGGACACCTGCTTCGCGCCGCTCGACGAGACGCGCTGCCTGTGGTTCCCGCCGGCCTTCCACGAGGCCGGCGCGGCGCTGGTGCGCGCGTACTTCCCGGGCGCGATCGAGGTCGGCGCGCGCGAGGCGCGCGAGGAGCTCGCGTGCAACGCCTGGTGCCCCGACGGGCGCACGGTCTTCCTGCCGGACGGCTGCCCCGAGACGCGCGCGGCGCTCGAGGCCGCCGGCTTCGAGGTCGTCGAGGTCGCGTGCGGCGAGTTCAAGAAGGCGGGCGGCGCCGTCTACTGCATGAAGCTCGCCGTCTGCTGAGGCGGCACGAGAAGAGCGCGCGACGGGGATGGTCGCGCGCTCGACGGTGAGGGGGTAGGGATCGCCCGGACGCGCCGGGCGGTTGTATCAGTGGTTCGTTGCGGTGGATCCGGGGCCTTCGGGCTCCGCCCCGTGGTCGTCGTCCTCCGGCGACGCGTCGCGGTCGCGTCCGTAGCGGAGGCTGACGTTCTCGCGCCCCATCTCCTGCAGGCGCGACCGGTCCTTCTTCAGGCCCAGGATGTGGGCCTTCGAGACGACGCTCTTCACCGAGCGGTTCAGCTCCTGCGCGATCTCGAGGTTGGACCGGATGGGATAGGTCTCGCGCAGGCGCTCGATCTCCTCCGCGGTCCAGCGCGGCATGCGCGTGGGCGGACGGTCCTCGAGCTTGCGCAAGAAGGCCTTGTCCTTGGCGAGGCACAGCTCGTCCGCGTAGGCCTTCACCTGCTTCTCCGAGCGACCGAAGATCAGCGCCAGGTGCTTGTTCGTGCGCGTCCCGTAGAGGCGCTTGAACTCGGCCGTCTCTTCTTGCGTCCAGTCGTCGTCGACGCGGACCTTGGCGAGCGCCGCGATCTGCTCGCGTACCTCCGCCTCCTTCCGCCCGAGGATGCGCGCGATGACCGGGGGCTTCGACGCACCCAGGTACTTCTTCAGCTCCAGGACCTCCTCCTCGGTCCATGGGCCGCTGCGCTCCTCGATCGGAAAGATCTGTTCCGCCATGCGACGTACGCTCGCGACAGGACGGTTCAAGTCCTTCGCGATCGCTGAGTCGTCGCGGAGGCCGTACAGCTCCCGCAGGCGGGCGATCTCCGCCTGTGACCAACGTCCGCGACGCGGACGATCCGACTTTTCGCGTCCCCAACGATTGGATCCGCGCACATCCTCCTCCTTGATCTCTCCTCGTTCAGTCTAGCAATGCAGACGCTGGCTCTCTCGGTGTGCGCACGCTCCTTTCCTGGCGGGTGATACGGCTTGCTTCATCGCGCGGTGCTCCCCGAAGGTTCTCCTCCGACGCCGGTGGCGCCGTCCTCGCGGGGGTGCGCGTGCAAGCGAGCACGCAGGGCTTCCAGCTCGGCACGGACTTCCGTGCCGCTGCGCGCGCCCCGGACCCGGGACGCGAGTGAATCGAGTGCGGCGCCGTCGATGCAGCGCACGGCGTGCTTCACCTCGGCGACGAAGTGCGGCGACACGCTGACCGTGTCGAAGCCGAGCGCGAACAGCATCAGCGCCGTCGCGTAGTCGCCCGCCATCTCGCCGCAGACCGACGCGGACTTGCCCGCGCGGCGCGCGCAGTCGGCGATGCGATCCAGGCCGGCGATGACCGCCGGGTGGCACGGGTCGTACAGGCGCGACACCCAGGGGTTGTCGCGGTCGGCGGCCAGCAGGTACTGGACGAGGTCGTTGGTGCCCACGCTGACGAAGTCCGCGTCCTCGAGGATCGAGTCGAGCACCATCATCGCCGACGGCACCTCGACCATCACGCCGACGGGGACGTCGGCGGCGACCTCGTAGCCCTGCTCGCCGAGCTGGGCTCGCACGCGGTCGAAGATCTGGTGCACGCGGTGCACCTCCTCGATCGAGGTGACCATCGGCAGGAGGACGCGCAGCGATCCGTGCGCGCTGGCGCGGAGGGCGGCGCGCAGCTGCACGTTCAGCAGGTCCTGCCACTCCAAGGAGACGCGCAAACCCCGCCAACCGAGGGCGGGGTTCAGTTCGTCGGGCATCTTGAAGTACGGGAGCTGCTTGTCGCCGCCGATGTCGAGGGTGCGCAGCGTGAGCGAGCGTCCGCTCATGCGTTCGAGCGCGCGGCGATAGAGTCTGTACTGCTCTTCTTCCGACGGGAACTGCGTGCGCTCCATGTAGAGGAACTCGGTGCGCAGCAGGCCGACCCCGTCGGTGTGCTCCAGCTCGAAGGTGTCCAGGTCGCGCAGGCTCTCGATGTTGACCTGCACGGACACCGCGCGGCCGCAGGAGGTCGCCGCGGGCAGGAGGGCGTCGGCCTTCAGCTCGTCGAGCCAGGCGACGCGGCGCGAGCGGCGCTCGAGGAAGGCGTCGACGTCGGCCTCGTTCGGCGCCAGCTGGATCGTGCCGGCGTCGCCGTCGACGATCACGCGCATGCCCTGCTCGAGCCGCGAGAGGAGGTTGGGCAGCTCGACGACGCAGGGGTATCCGAAGGAGCGCGCCAGCACGGCGCCGTGCGAGAAGCGACCGCCGGTCTCCGTGATGATCGCGAGCACGCGGTCGCGGTCCAGCATGGAGACGACGTGCGGCGTGAGCTCGGCGGCGGCCAGGACGAACTTCTCGCCGCAGGACACGAAGCTCTCCGTCTCGCGGTTCATCAGCTCGTCGAGCACCGCGCGCCACGGGTCGGCGACGTCGGCGCCGTAGGCGCGCACGTTGTCGCCCTCCAGTCCGCCCAGCATCTCGACCAGGCGTTCGATCAGCGCCTGCACGCAGACCTCGGCGTTCAGCCGTTCCTCGCGCAGCTGTTCCTCGAGGCGCTTCCGCGCCATCGGGTCGGCGAGGATCATCCGGTGCACCGCGAAGATCTCCGCGTCCTTCTCACCGGTCTGCTTCGCGATGCGTTGCCGACGCTCCTCGAGGCGCTCGGAGACGACGTCGATCGCGCGTTCCAGTCGCGCGAGCTCGACGCCGATCTCGTCCTCGCGCACGGACCAGGTGGGGACGCGTTCGGGGTTCGCGCGCACGACGTGGACCGGCCCCATGGCCAGACCGGGGGCGACGGCCGTCCCCTTGATGCTGCGCGCTTGAGCCATCGGCTCGGTCCCCTCCGTGTCTCTCTGGGGGCTCCACGGGACCCCCCAGGGGGGCGCGAGGAATCGCTCTCCCACCCCCTGGCCTCCTCCATTACTAGGAACCCGAATTTACCCAAACGCCCCCCGTTCCAAAAGCCCTG
>JAUHYB010000429.1 GCA_030426745.1 bacterium | reverse complement strand
GGAGGCGGCGCCGGCCGACGGCCGTGATTCCGGAGGAAGGTGCCTGGCACCGTATTCCGGTCGAGGCGCGCGGACGCGGATCGTCGCGCTCGATCGCGCGTCTACTGGAAGCGCCGGCACCACTCGCAGTCGCACGAGGGATCGTACAGCTGCACGTCGCCGCCGTCGGCCGTCGTGTAGCCGAGGTCGCGCAGGCGCTGCAGCGTCGCCGGGTCCTTGCGGCCCTCGCTGGCCCAGCCGGTGTCCGAGGCGCTCTCCAGCCAGTCGATCAGCAGCGCGCGCATGCGCTTCGCGTCCTCGAGGTGCTCGTCGAGGACGTTGTTCTCGCACAGGGGGTCGACGGACACGTCGAAGAACTCGACCTCGTGCAGCGCGCGCGGCCGCGTGAAGTTCTTCGGCGCGTGCTCGCGCAGGTGCATGATCAGGTGCCAGCGCCCGTAGTTCGCGGCGGCCGACAGCGCGTGCGAGCCCAGCGCGAAGCGCGGCTTCAGGTCGCGTTCGCCGTCCTCCAGCACGGGCAGCATGCTCGCGCCCGGGAAGGTCTCGTCGGGGATGCCCGACAGCTCCAGCAGCGTGCGCCCGAGGTCCAGCTGGTCGATCGGGTCGGGCACGCGGCGCCCCGCCGGCGCGCCGGGCCACGCCATCACGAGCGGCACGTGGATCGTGTCGGGGTACAGGTTGCCGTGGTCGTAGTAGATGCCGTGCTGACCGAGGCACTCGCCGTGGTCCGCCGTGACGGCGACGATGCCGCCGGCGACGCGCGGCACGGCCATCACCCGCCCGATCTGCGAGTCGAGGTAGTCGACCTCGGCGCGGTACTGCGCCGTCGCGTAGTTCGGGTCGCGCAAGCCGCGCAACGACGGGTGGATCTCCTCGACGGGGATCGCGTCGTCGGGCAGCGAGGGGTCGAACGGATCGCCGCCCTCGTAGTACTTGCGGTCGAACGGCTGCGGCGGCCCGTAGGGGACGTGCGCGTCGAACAGGTGCAGCCAGACGAACAGCGGCGCCCCGTCGGCGTCGGGCTTCCAGTCGAGCAGCGTGTCGACCGCTTCCTCGGCCTCGTAGGTCGACGCGTTCGGGATCGACATGCGGTCGAAGCCCTGACCCAGGCCGCTCTCGCGGTCGCCCAGGTGGATCGCCGACAGCACGGCCCACGTGCGGTAACCGGCGGCGCGGTAGCTCTCCGCCAGCGTCTGCGCCTCGCGCACCAGCGGCGAGGTGTTGTCCAGGATGCCCGTGTCGCGCGGGTGCGTCGCGGTCATGATCGCGACGTGCGACGGGTTCGTGACGTTCGTCGACGTGAAGCAGTTCTCGAAGAACACGCCGCGCGCGGCGATCCCGTCGAGCGTCGGCGTCGCGACCTCCACGCCCGACTGCGCGGCGCCGACGTGGTCGTAGCGGTGCGTGTCGGAGGTGATGAGCAGCACCGTGCGCGGTTGCGTCGAGCGCTGGAAGACCTTCGACTCGGCGATCGCGTAGACGCCCGGCGCGTCGCCGGGGACCTCGAGCTCCATCGTCACCTTCGCGCGCGCGCCGGCGAGCTCGTGCAGCGGCACCTCGACGTGGTGCCACGACATCGGATCCTCGCCGCGCTCGGGCAGCGTGATCGACTTCTCGACCGTCGAGCCCTCGTCGCCGACCGCGCGCACGTGCAGGCGCATCGCGTGGCGGCTCGGGTACTCCAGGACGGCCGGCACGCCGGCGGAGAAGCTGAGCACCGCCGGCTGACGCAGCTCGACCTCGGCCTCGATCGGCGAGCCGGACCACAGGCCGACCGCTTCGCGCGCGACGGGACCCAGGTGGACCATGTCCGCGCCCTCCGCCGGGTCGGGCAGGAAGTGCGGCAGCGGCTTGTGCACGAGCTCGACCGAGCGGATCGCCAGCGTGCCCTTCGACCGCAGCACCAGGTGCAGTTGCTCGAACGGGTTGCCCTGGAAGCGCACCTCGGGCATCTCGATCTCCGCGAAGGTGCCCTCGATCGTCGAGTCGACCCAGTGCGCGCCGCGCGAGGTGTACGCCTCCTTACCGCCGCGGTACAGCCGCGCGTTGATGTTGCAGCCCGCTTCCGTCGCGAGGTGCACGCGCACCACGTTGAAGGCGTCGGGCGCGAATTCGCCGGCGATACCGACGTCCCAGCGGGTGTCGCCGCCGCCGTCGTCGCGGCGCAGCACGAGCGTCGGAGCGCGCTCCTCCTCGCCGGCGAATGTCTGGTTCCGGACCGAGGCGTTCGGCGAGTCGATGTGCCAGTCGCGCGGGTCGACCGGCGGGTCGAAGTGGGCGAGGACGGTCTCTTCGAGGGCCGCGCGCTTGGGCTTCGCGTCCTGCCAGAGGACGTCGCGCGCGCCGCCGACGACGTCGGCGGCGGGTCCCTTGTCGTCGCCGCACGCGGCGACACCCAGGAGGAGCGCGAAGGGGACGAGGGCGCGCGAGGCGCGGGCGAGGAGGCGCTGGACGGGACGCTGCATGAGGATCGATCGGCGGGGGGCGAGCCCGAAATGGTAGCGCCCGAGGGCCGCGGAGGGGTCCTCGGGCGCGTGAAAGGGCCGCGAAGCGCTGCTCGGTCCTACCGCCGGTCCTCGCGTCGGCTACCGATCCGCGGGATGGGATCCGCTCGCGCCTTCGGCGCCCCGCCGTCGCGGCGCGCGCTCGCGGCTCGGGCCGGGCGCGACGCGCACGATCACCGGCGCGTCCTCACCGTCACCGAGCGCGCGCGCGTCGACGACGACCAGCGGCGACCCCTCGTCCTCCGCGCGGTAGCCCTCCCAGCCGTTCGACGGGTCGGCGGGCGCCGTGCTCGCCGCGTACCAGCCGGGCAGGGGGGACGCCTCGACGCGCAGCACGTAGTCCGACGCGCCGCTCCACGCGCGCACGACGAGGTGCAGCTCCGCCGGCGCGCCGATCGCGACCGTACCGGACTCGTACGAACCCGACGACTCGAAGCAGGCGAGGAAGACGTCGGACCACGGGTCGTAGACGCAGACGTCCAGGTCGCTCCAGCCGTCGAGCGCCGTCAGCTCGACCTGCAACTCGACGGCGTCCGTGG
>JAUHYB010000428.1 GCA_030426745.1 bacterium | reverse complement strand
GCGACGGCCTCTTCTGCGAGCGCATCTTCGGTCCCGAGCGGGACTGGGAGTGCGCCTGCGGCAAGTACAAGGGCATCAAGCACAAGGGCATCGTCTGCGACAAGTGCGGCGTGATGGTCACGCACTCGCGCGTGCGCCGGAAGCGCATGGGCCACATCAACCTGGCCGCGCCCGTCGCGCACATCTGGTTCTTCAAGGCCATGCCCAGCCGCCTCGGCAACCTGCTGGGCATCAAGGTCGCGAACCTCGAGCGCGTGATCTACTTCCAGGACTACATCGTCGTGGACCCCGGCGACACGCCGCTCGAGGAGTACCAGCTGCTCACCGAGGACGAGTACCGCCAGTCGCGCGCCAAGTACGGCGCCGAGTTCGACGCCGACATGGGCGCCGAAGCGGTCCGCAAGATGCTGCGCCGACTGGACCTGCAGATGCTGTCGGACGAGCTCCGCGAGGAGCTCCTGTCGACGCGTTCGAAGCAGCGCCAGAAGGACATCATCAAGCGCCTGCGCACCGTCGAGATGCTGCGCGACTCGGGGAACAGCCCGGACTGGATGGTCCTGGACGTGATCCCCGTGATCCCGCCGGACCTGCGTCCGCTCGTGCTGCTCGACTCGGGCAACTTCGCGACGAGTGACCTGAACGACCTCTACCGTCGTCTGATCAACCGGAACAACCGCCTCAAGAAGCTGCTGGACCTCAACGCCCCCGAGGTCATCATCCGCAACGAGAAGCGGATGCTGCAGCAGTCGGTGGACGCGCTGCTGGACAACGGCCGCTGCCGCCGCCCGGTGCTCGGTTCGTCGAACCGCCCGCTCAAGTCCCTGACGGACATGATCAAGGGCAAGCAGGGCCGCTTCCGCGAGAACCTGCTGGGCAAGCGCGTCGACTACTCCGCGCGTTCGGTGATCGTCGTCGGTCCCGAGCTGCGCCTGCACCAGTGCGGCATGCCGAAGACGATCGCGCTGGAGCTGTTCCAGCCGTTCATCATCCGGCGCCTCAAGGAGATGGGCCTCGCGGACACGATCAAGTCGGCGAAGCGCATGCTCGAGCGCCGCGACGAGGAGGTCTGGGACATCCTCGAGGAGGTGACCCGCGACCACCCCGTGCTGCTGAACCGCGCGCCCACGCTGCACCGCATGGGCATCCAGGCGTTCGAGCCCGTGCTGATCGAGGGCAACGCGATCCGTCTGCACCCGCTCGTCTGCGGCGGCTTCAACGCCGACTTCGACGGCGACCAGATGGCCGTCCACCTGCCGCTGTCGTACGAGGCGCAGATCGAGGCGTCGACCCTGATGCTGGCGAGCAACAACGTGTTCTCGCCGGCGAACGGCTCGCCGATCATCTCGCCGTCGCAGGACATGGTCCTCGGCATCTTCTACCTGACCAAGGACCCCAAGGGCGCGCAGGCCGAGGCGAAGAAGCGCTTCACCTCGCTCGGCGAGTTCTTCCTGGCGTACGGCCACGGCATCGCCGAGACGCACCTCGCGGTGCAGGTCCGCATGGACCCCGGGACCCTGGTGAAGCAGTCCGGCAAGGACGCGCCGATCCTGGTGGGGGACGACGGCAAGCTCGAGGGCGAGGACGGCGAGCGTGAGTACCTCACGACCACCATCGGCCGCGCGATCTTCAACGACATCCTCCCGTCGGGGATGCCGTTCTACAACTACGAGCTGTCCAAGCGCGGGATCAACGACCTGATCTCCGACTGCCACCGCCTGCTCGGCCGTGACGCGACGCTCGTGCTGCTGGACCGCCTCAAGGACCTCGGCTTCAAGGCGTCTACCCGCGCGGGCCTGTCGTTCGCGAAGGACGACATCCGCATCCCGGACGCCAAGCAAGGCATCCTGGACTCGACGCAGGCCGAGATCGACAAGGTCGAGAAGTCGTTCCAGCGCGGCGTCATCACCGAGGGCGAGCGCTACCTCAAGATCGTCGACTACTGGACGCACGCGCGTGAGAAGGTCGGCGACGAGCTCATGGAGGTCCTGTCGAAGGACTTCCGCGACGAGGACGGCTACGTCAACCCGATCTTCTGCATGGTGTCGTCCGGCGCGCGTGGTTCGATCGACCAGGTGCGTCAGCTCGGCGGTATGCGCGGTCTGATGGCCAAGCCGTCGGGCAAGATCATCGAGACGCCCATCAAGGCGAACTTCCGCGAAGGCCTGAAGGTGCTCGAGTACTTCTCGTCCACCCACGGCGCGCGGAAGGGCCTGGCCGACACCGCGCTCAAGACCGCGGACGCCGGCTACCTGACGCGTAAGCTGACGGACGTCGCGCAGAACGTCGTGATCACGATCGAGGACTGCGGCACGCCGAACGGCGTGGTCCAGTCGGCGGTCTACAAGGGCGACAAGGTCGCGGTCTCGCTGGCGCGAGGCATCCGCGGTCGCGTCGCGCGTGACACGATCATCGACCCGGTCCAGGACGACATCATCGTCCGCGAGAACGAGCTGATCACCGAGGACATCGCCGACCGCATCGAGGCGCTGGGCTACGAGAAGATCCGCTTGCGCAGCCCGCTGGCCTGCGAGGCGCCGCTCGGCGTCTGCGCGCGCTGTTACGGCATGGACCTGTCGCGCGGCACGGTCTCCGAGCGCGGTCTCGCGGTCGGCATCATCGCCGCGCAGTCGATCGGCGAGCCCGGCACGCAGCTGACGATGCGGACCTTCCACATCGGCGGCACCGCCAGCCGCGCGGTCGAGGAGTCCGAGCGCCGCGTGAAGCGGGACGGCAAGGTCGTGTACGGCTCGAACCTGAAGGTCGTGCAGAACAAGGCCGGCGCGCAGATCGCGCTGTCGCGGAACGGCGAGGTGATGCTCGTCGACGACCGCGACCGCGAGATCGACCGCTACTCGATCCCGGTCGGCGCGGTGATGAACGAGAAGGACGGCGCGGACGTCAAGGCGGGCACGGTGCTCTGCACCTGGGACCCGCACAACGTGCCGATCATCGCCGAGGCCGGCGGTAAGGTCCGCTTCGAGGACCTGATCGAGTCCAAGACGATGAAGACGGAGCGCGACGCCCGCCAGGGCACCGCGCGCAAGCA
>JAUHYB010000427.1 GCA_030426745.1 bacterium | reverse complement strand
GCGGCTTCGACGACGGCCTGTGGGACTTCGTGAACCCGCTCGCGGACGGCACCTACGCCTACGTCGGCACCGGCAGCGGCGACGCGCACCTGGCGCTCTCGCTGCCCGGCGGCACGGCCCACAACGCTTGGGGCGCCGGCGGCGTCAACGAGTCCGCGCGCTTCATGCAGGACGCGAACAACCAGGACTTCGAACTGGTCGTCAAGTGGAACGCCGAACCCACGGACGGCTACAACGACCAGGGCGTGATCGTCGAGATGGACGACGACAACTGGATGCGCTTCGACGTGTTCCACACCGGTTCCGTGCTGCGCGCGTTCATCGGCAGCACCTCGTCCGGCAGCAACGCGACGGTCGCGTCGGTGAACATCACGCCCGGCACGGCGACGCACGTGCGCGTCACGCGCGTCGGCAACCAGTACGACATGGAGATCTCCGGCGACGGGTCCTCGTGGGACTACGTCGGCGGCGTGAACCGCTCGCTGATCGTGAACAAGGTCGGCGTGTTCGCCGCGAACCCGCTGGACGCGCTGCCGTTCACCTCGGAGTGCGACTACTGGCTGGAGACGGGCGACCCGCTGGCGCCGGAGGACGACAACGACTGCTTCGGCGGTGAGCTCGTGCTGGAGGTCGCGGACTGCCAGGACGACGCCGACCTGTCGCTCGGCTACCAGATCGAGGTCGAGCTGTCGGCCCGCGACTTCGTCGGCCTGGTCGACGCCTACCAGGCGTTCGTCGAGTACGACATGGCTCAGCTCGCCTACCGCGGCGACCTGTCGAGCTACTCGGCCACGGCCTTCGCGACGCACGTGAACCCGATCGGACAGGCCGACGACGGGCTGCTCGAGCTGGACGGCAGCCAGCTGACCGGCACGGGCGTCGACGAGGCGCTCGCCACGCTCGTGTTCGACGTGCTCACCGAGTGCGACGGGACCGGCGCGGTGCGCTTCGAGGTCGGCGGAGGCACGCCGTCCGAGCTCGCCTTCGACGGCGCGCCCGTGACGACGACGCTGGTCGACCCCGGCGCGGTCGCCTTCGACGACACGCCGCCGATCCTCACCCCGGTCGCGGACGTCCACGCGGGGTCCGAGGTCGACGTCGGCGGCGCGTGCAACGGCGCGGTCGTGACCTTCGCGAACCCGCTGGCGACGGACGCCTGCGGCGTGCCGGCGGTCGTCTGTGCGCCGCCCAGCGGATCGACCTTCCCGGTCGGCACCACGACGGTGACGGCCACGGCGACGGACGACTGCGGCAACGTCGCGATCAGCACCTTCGACGTGATCGTCGAGCCGACGAACCGCATGCAGGCGACGATCGTCCTCGCGGGCGTCGCCGGCCCGGTCACGCGCTGCATCCGCCTGGCGACGGACGGCTGCCTCTCGACGAACGAGGTGCTGTCCTTCACCGGCTTCCCGGCGACCTTCGTCGGCGAGGTGGACGTGCCCTGCGGCGACTGGTCGTCGGTGACGGCGAAGGACGCGCAGCACACGCTCTGCGCCGACTCGCCGCTGGTGATCGACGGCACGCGCTGGCTGGCGACCCAGCCGCTGGTGCTGGAGAGCGGCGACAACGACGACGACGGCGACGTCGACATCCACGACGTCACCTGGTTCCTGGGCCAGTTCGGCCTGCTCGCCGCGGACGGCGGTTGTCCGTTCGACGGCGTGACGCGCGACGCCGACTTCAGCCTTGACGGCGCCGTCGGCAGCGAGGACTACGTCTTCCTGACGACGAACTGGCTCCTGTCGAGCGACTGCGGTTGCAGCCTGCCGCTCGCGAGCGGCCCCGACCTCGGCGACCTCGACTCCGCCCGCGCCGCGCGCCTGCGCGCCCGCCTGCAGGCCGCCGAGCTCCCGCCCCACCTGCGCAAGCGCCTCGACCGCAACGGCGACGGCGTCTTCGACTGGCGCGACGTGCGCCGCATCGAGGCCGAGAACGGCTTGCCGCCGACCCTCTCGATCCGCATGGAGGACGTCGAGCGCAGACGCTCGCGCAAGTAGAGGAAGCCGAGCGTCGACGCTCCCGCAAGTAAGGAGACGCCGAGCGCAGACGCTCTCACAAGTCGAAGAAGCCGCGGGGCGACGCCCCCCGGACTCCTGGTGATGCCCCTCGCCGGCCCCCGTCGCGTCCCGCGGCGGGGGCCGGTTCGCGTTCGGGAGCGTTCGTGCCGGACACCGGCGAGGATCCCCGCATCACGACCATTCTCGTACGCGCGCGCCCTTGCGCGATGCGCGGCGCGCCGCGAGGATCCGACGCGGCTCCCCCGCCGTCCCGTACCTCCTCGCTCATGCTCGCTCCCTCCCGCGCACGCCGCGCGTCGCGTGCGTTCGTCGCGCTCGTCGCGCTCCACTCGACGTGCCTCGCTTCCGAGCTCACCCTCGCCACCCCCGCGGGTGTCCGCGACGGAGAGCGCGTCGCGATCGAACCGGCACCCGTCGCCGACGAGACCGCCGCCCCGGCGACCGCACTGCACACCCTGCACGTCCGCTCCGCGCTCACCGGCGAGGCGCTGACCGGCGTCGTCCTCGCCCCCGGCGCGGCGCCTGTGGACACGCGTCCGCGCCTGCACTTCCTCGACCTGCGCGGGCTGCGACGCCATCCGCACGACGCCCTCGGACCCGGCGTCGAGCGCCACCCCGGCCCGCGCGCCGCCGCGCCGATCCTCACGGGCGACTCGCCGCTGGACACCGGCGCGATCCCCGCCGCTCACACCGCAGGGCACGCGGCGCTGTGGGTGCGCGCCGACGGCCACGCCTGGGGCGTCGTGCAGCCGCGCTTCGCGAGCGACGGAGAGCTCACGGTCCTGCTGCAGCCGGCGGCGCAACTCGACGTCGCATGGGTGAGCGCGACGCCCGTCGTGTCCGCCGAGCTGAGCCTCGCGTGGACGCACCCGCGCGGCGCGATCGCCGACGACCTCCTGCGTGTCGCCCGCGCGGACCCCACGACCCGCTTGTCGCATGTCCCGGCCGGCCGCATCGACGTCACGGTGCGCGGTCGACTCGCGGACGGCTCCTGGGTCCGCACGACACGAACGATCACGTGCGAAGCGGGAACGTC
>JAUHYB010000426.1 GCA_030426745.1 bacterium | reverse complement strand
CCGCGGACCGCAGGTCCGCGGCGCGGGCGACAGCGGTGAAAAAACGAGCCCGGCTCGGTACGTTCACCCGAAGTGCCGCCGCGCGCGCGCGCTCGGGCCCGGCAGGCCGCCGGTCACGCGCCCGGTGAACAGGAAGCACCCCTCGACGCGCCACCCGGGGCGCGGCTCGGGCAAGCCGTCGGCCTCGAGCTGTCCCGGCGACAGGAACAGGTGCAGCGAGCGCTCCGGCGCGTCGCACTCCAGCACCGTCATCGCGCGCCCGCTGCAGCGGTTCGTCGCGCGGCGCACGCGCATCACGCGCAGCGACACCTCCATGCAGCCGCCCGGCGCGTCGGGGCCCGTCGCGGGGGCGAGGCGCGCGCCGTGCGGTCGCTCGAGCACGCCCTCGTCCGGCGCGTCGGCGTTCGGCCCGACGAAGTCGACGGCCAGCGCGAAGCCAGCCACCGCCACCGAGATCACGCGCCCCGGCAACGACCGCCGCGGCAGGCGCCGCGCGTCGAACAGGAGGCACGCCAGCTCGTACGCGCCCGGCTCGCCCCACTCGTCCCCGAACGCCTCCCGCGTCGGCCCGGCCCAGCCGCGCAGCAAGGCGTCGAAGGGCGAGTCCTCCGGCGTGCGCACCGACGACACCGCGACCCGCAGTCGCCGGCGCTCGCGGTAGTGGGGCATGAGCGTCCACAGCTCCGAGCCCTCCTCGCGGTCGCAGTGCAGCGCGACGCCCTCCGCCAGGGGCAGGACGTAGTGCTCGCCGCCGGGGCCGCGCAGGGGGTCCCGCTCGCCGCGCTCGCGCGCCAGCGTCACGAGTGCGTCCGCGTCCTCGTCCGGCGCGAAGCCGACGCACTCCAGCAGGAAGTCCACGTCCGCAGTCTGACGCACGGAAGCCGCGCGGCGCAAGCGTCGCCGACGGCCGCCTTTGGTAGGATTCGCGCCCTTCTCACCGATCCGACCCCATGCGCCGCCCCTCACTCCGCGACTCCTCCCTCCTCCTCTTCCTCCTCGCCGCCGTCGCCTGCAGCACGCCCGGATCGCGCAGCCTGAACGCGCCGGCCGTGCCGCGCCGTCACCTGCCGCGGGTGGAGGACATGGACGCGGAGCACTACGCCCTGGAGCTGTCGATCGACGCCGCGTCGCGGACGATCGACGGGCGCTGTCGCATGCGCCTGGTCGCCGTGCGCGACGAGGTCGAGGGCGTCGACCTGGACCTCGAGGGGCTCGAGACGATCTCCGTGCGCGACGGCGTCGGCCGCGACCTCGCGCACGAGCACGCCGGCGACGAGCTGCGCGTCACCTTCGTCGATCCGCTCGAGGAGGGCCAGGTGATCGAGCTGGTCGTCGAGTACACCGGCGCGCCGGTCTCCGGCCTGTGGTTCGTGGGCGACCTGTCGGCGCCGGCCGACCACGTGTTCACCCAGGGCGAGTGCGAGGCCTCGCGCGCCTGGTTCCCGTGCCTCGACTACCCCGCGGACCGCGCGACCAGCGAGCTGCGCGTCGAGATGCCGGGCGACTGGATCGCCGTCGCCGCGGGCGACCGCGTGGACCAGGGCGAGCTGGACGGCGGGCGCCGGTACGAGCACTGGCGCATGGCGTCACCGCACCCGACCTACCTCACGACGCTCGTCGCCGGCGACTTCACGGTGCTGACGGACGACTGGGAGGGCCTGCCGCTGACCTACCTCGCGCCCGAGGTGTACGCGGAGTGGATGCCCCCGGCCTTCGACGAGACGCCGGAGATCCTGGCGTTCCTGAGCGAGATGACCGGCCTGCGCTACCCGTACACCAAGTACGCGCAGACCTGCGTCGAGGAGTTCCCCTTCGGCGGGATGGAGAACATCACCGCGACGACGCTGACCTGCGAGACGCTGACCGACGAGCGCGGTCGCCGCGACCGCACCTCGACCAGCCTGGTCGTGCACGAGGCGGCGCACCAGTGGTTCGGCAACCTGCTGACCTGCCGCGAGTGGTCGCACATCTGGCTGAACGAGGGCTTCGCGACCTACTGCTCGGAGCTGTGGGTGGAGCACACCGAGGGCGAGGAAGCCTTCCGCCTGGCGATGCGTCGCATCCAGGACCACTACACCTCGCAGGACGTCGGTGAGAACCGCCGCCCGACGGTGTCCGACGTCTACCGCGACCCGATGGACCTGTTCTTCGGCGGGCAGACGTACCAGGGCGGCGCCGCGCGCCTGCACCTGTTGCGCGGCGTGCTCGGCGACGAGGCGTTCTTCGCGGGCGTGCGCAGGTACGTCGCGGACCACGGCAACTCCGGCGTGCGCACCGATGACCTGCGCGCGGCGTTCGAGTCGGCGTCGGGGCGCGACCTCGAGACCTTCTTCGACGAGTGGCTGTACTCGGCGGGCTACCCGCTGGCGCGCGTCTCGACCGAGTGGTCGGACGGCGTGCTGCGCGTGACGGTCGAGCAGGTGCAGGGCGAGGACGGCCGCGCGCCGCGCGTGTTCCACCTGCCCGCGGAGCTCGAGGTGCGCACCGGCGATCGCTCGCGCATCGTGCGCTTCGAGTGGAACGACCGCCGCCAGACGATCACGGTCGACGCGCCGGAGGAGCCGCGCTGGGTGCGGCTGGACCCGCGCGGGTGGATCCCGATGCGCGTCGACCAGTCGCGTCCGGTCTCCGAGTGGGCCGACATCGCCGAGCACAGCGACTTCGGCACGGCGCGCGTCGAGGCGCTGGGCGTGCTGGGCAAGGCGATCTACGAGCAGACGGACGAGGCGGCGCGCGGGCGGCTGGTGCGGCTCGTCGCGGACCGCCTGGCCGACGACCCGCGCGAGGAGGTGCGCCGCGCCGCGGCCCAGGCCCTCGCCGCCGCGCGCGGCCCGCTGCAACGGGGCGCGCTGGTCGCGGCGGCCCAGGGCGACGAGTCGTCCGACGTGCGCGCCGCCGCGCTGATCAGCCTGACGTCGTGGGGGCGCGACCCGGGCCTGGCCGAGCTCGCGGACGCCGCCTTCCAGGAGGGCTACAGCTGGGACGTGATGACCGCGGCCGCGCGGCTCTACACGACGGCCGCGCCGCGGCTCGCGTTCGACTGGGTGACGGCGCGCGCGTCGA
>JAUHYB010000425.1 GCA_030426745.1 bacterium | reverse complement strand
CTCGCCCTGCTCCAGCAGCTGCTTCATCTCCGCGGCGATGCGGCGCCCCTCGGGGCCCGCGGGGTCCAGGCGGCGGGTGAGCTCCGCCTCGGCGGCGGCGGCGTCCGTGAGGTCGACGCCGGAGACGGCGCGGCACAGGGGGAGGAAGGTCTCGAGCATGGCGGTGACGGGTTCGGGTCTCGCGAGCCGGACAGTCTAGCAGCGGCCCCGGACGGCGCGCCGCGGGCCGCGCGGGAAGTCGGGGCGGAGACTCGCCGCGCGCCTTCGACGCGCCCGCGCGGCGCGGTAGACTCCGCGCCATGACCAAGCGCTCGCGCGTCGCCGGCCTGTGGGCCATCGTGATCCTGTTCGCGGCCGTGGTCTACGGACCGTTCCTGGACGAGGGCCCGCTCGGCGGCGACGGCGACGCGTTCGTCGAGGCCAGCCGCATGGGCTTCGCGGACCTGCGCCCCGAGGGACCCGCCGGCGAGAACTGGGTCGAGCAGCAGTGGCTCGAGGGCGCGCGCCCGCTGGAGCTCGTGTCGATCGGCCTGTCGGCGAAGCTGTGGACCGACGACGGCCTGTGGACGCAGACCGCGGTGTCGATGCTGCGGCTGGAGAACCTGGTGCTGCTCCTGCTGGCGGCCTTCTTCGCCGGGCGCGCGGTCGAGCGCATGCTCGCGCCGTGGTGCTCCGACGAGCAGGGGACGATGGCGGGGTACGCCACGCCGCTCCTGTTGATCGCGCACCCCCTGTGCGTGCCGACGGTCAGCGCCGCGGGGTCGCGCGGCGACCTCCTGGGCGCGGTGTTCGCGACGGCGGCGCTGGCGACCTTCCTGCGCGGGCGGCAGACGAACCGGCCGGGCCTGATCGGGCTGTCGATGGCGCTGGCGCTCGCGTGCGCGTTCTCGACGCAAGCGGCCTACCTGTTGCCCGCGTGGCTCGCGGTCGCCGAGTTCCTGTCGGCGCGGCGTCACCGGTCGCTGCCCGCGCGCTCGCGGACGGCGCTCACGACGTTGGCGGTCTTCGGCGGCGCGGTGCTGCTGGACGCCGGCATGCGCGTCGCGTTCGGCGGCGAGTGGCGGCCCGAAGCGGTCACGCGCTCGCTCGGCATGCTGCGCGACCCGCACGGGTTCTGGGTGGCGCTGGGTTGGGGCTTCGAGCGCGTCGGCCTGGCGATGCTGCCGGTCAACGTCGAGGGGCTCGGCGCGTGGGGCTACGTGTTCGCCGGCGTGCTGCTGGCGTCCGTGCTGCAACCCGCGCTGCACGCCGCGCGGTCCGCGCCGCGCCTGTGGACGGGCGTGCTGTCGGCGTGGGTCGTCGCGATGGCGCTCGCGGGCCTGTACCGCGCCGACCTGCGCGTCTTCCCCGGCGACCTGACGTCGGCCTACGTGTTGTTGCCGGCCGCGCTCGTGATGTCGATCGGCGTCGCGGTGGCGGCGACGGCGCTGTCGGGCAAGCGGCGCACGATCATGCCGATCGCGGTGGCGATCGGGTACGCGGTGCTGGCGCAGGGCGAGGCGCAGAGCTTGAAGGACGCGACGCGCGCGACCGAGCGCCTGCGCGCGTCGCTGGCGCCCGCGCTGGAGCTCGAGCCGCCGGTCAAGCACGTGCTGCTCGTCGACGAGCCGCAGATGGTCAAGGCGCACTCGGTGATCGGCGAGTCGCTCGAGTGGGTGTACGACCCCGCGTTCACGCGGCTCGACCCGGGCGCGCCGCCGCCGCCGGACGCGCGCAGCACCAGCGACGACGGGTTCCGCGCGCTGGCGCGGGAGGAGCGCTTGCTGGACGCGATGCGCGCGGACGGGCTGGTGCTGGCGCTGCCGGGCGACGGCGAGAAGGACCGCCGGCTGCTGCGCCTCGACCCCGCGACCGACGACGACGTGACGCGCGAGGGCGACGTGGTCGTGTGGCGCGAGGAAGGGCGCTCGCCCGTGCTGGACGTCGACCCGCTGCACCGCCGCGCGCTGGTCGTGCGCGCCCGCCCGGGGACGTCCACCGCGTCGCCGCCGCGCGTCGGCTGGCGCGTCAGCGACGAGGTGGTCGCGACGGGAGTCGCCGAGGGCGTGTGGATCGCGGGCCAGGACGGTCCCGTCGCCGTGTTCGACCTGGCGGCGGAGCGCGGGTGGCTGCTGGGCGGCCGCGGCAAGCGACTGTGGACGGAGGGCGAGCTCTCCAGCCCGCTCGAGGCGCAGCTCTCGTCCGACCTGCCGTCGGTCGCCGGCGTGCGCGCGCCGGACACGCGCGGCGGCGAGGACTGGACCTTCGACCCGGAGGTCGCCGCGCTGCCGAAGCCGGTCGAGGACGAGGCGTACGCCGAACTCGTGCTGTTCGACCGCCACGGCTTCCACCTGCGGCGGCTCGCGGTCGAGGTGGACGGCGCGCGCTGGCACGTGCCGGGCGCGGAGGCGCTCGTGTCGCGCTGGGAACACCTGCCGGAGGGGCTGACGTGGGCGCTCGAGTGGCGCACGGAAGACGCCTGCCTCGCGCGCAGCCGCGGTCACTGATCGCTCGCCGGCCGCATGACCGCGCGCGCCGCCCGGGTCACGGCGACGGGGGCCGCGGCGCTCCGGATGGGACCGGGCGACGCTTGCGACGGTGCGTCGCGCCGCTAGGCTCTTCGCCACCATGGCGACACGACCGTCCCGCGAACTCGAGACCTTCGCGAACCCGCGCCCCGGCCGCGCGTACGAGATCCGCTTCGACTGCCCGGAGTTCACCTGCCTGTGCCCGAAGACCGGGCAGCCGGACTTCGCGACGATCCGCATCCGCTACGTGCCGGACGAGCGCTGCGTCGAGCTGAAGAGCTTGAAGCTGTACCTGTGGTCGTTCCGCGACGAGGGCGCGTTCCACGAGGACGTGACGAACCGCATCCTGGACGACCTGGTCGCGGCGGTGGCGCCGCAGCGCATGACGGTCGAGGGCGACTTCTGGGTGCGCGGGGGGATCCACACGGTCGTCGAGGCGACGCACGTCAAGGGCGACGCGCGCTAGCGGCGCGCCGGGCGGCGAGGGGATCGGCGACGTGGTCGGGAACGGCGAGGCGGACGGGCACGCGGGCGGCGCGCCGTTGCCCGAGATCGAGGGCG
>JAUHYB010000424.1 GCA_030426745.1 bacterium | reverse complement strand
GTGCGGTCCCCTCTTCGACCGCGATGTCGTCCGCCCTTGGGGGCTCACCTAGGCTCGAGGGAGCCAGCCACCCGAAGGAGTCCCCTTGTTCCGCACCCCCCTCACGCTGTTCCGCGCGCTCGCGATCGCGGAGGCGATCTCGTGGACGCTGCTGATCACCGGACTCATTCTGCGCGCGACCGCCGACCTGTCGATCGCCGTGACGATCGGCGGCGGCATCCACGGGTTCGTCTTCCTCTCGTACGGCGCGACCGCGGTGCTGGTCGCGCTCAACCAGCGGTGGGCGCTGTGGGCGTCGCTGGTGGCGATCGTGAGCGCGGTGATCCCCTACGCGACGATTCCCGCCGAGATCTGGCTGCACCGCACCGGGCGACTCGCGGGGCCCTGGCGCCTCTCGCAGACCGACGACCCCCGCGACAGGGCGTGGTACGACCGTCTCATGCGCTGGTTCCTGCGGCGTCCGTGGGTCCTGGGCGTGCTCATCCTGGCCGCGGTCGCCGTGATCTTCGTCGTCCTCCTGATTCTCGGGCCGCCCGGCGGCAAGTGAGATGAGAAGGGCCGGAGCCGCGTGTGCGGCTCCGGCCCGGGGTCGGCCGACGTGGGGGGATCAGGTGGCCGACCAGCCTCCGTCCGAGGCGAGGATGACGCCATTGACGTTCACACCGTCGTCCGACAGGAGGAAGGTGATCGACGCGGCCAGTGCCTCGGCGTCGACGGCGTCGGGAAGGATCGCCATCGCCTGACGAATGCGCTGCGCGCCCAGCGGCGACGCGAAGCTCGCCTGGATGTTCGTGATCGTCGGCCCGGGGGCCACGGCGTTCACCCGCACGCCCGAGGGCGCGTACATGAACGCGGTGGACTTCGTCAGCCCGACCACCGCATGCTTCGACGCGGTGTAGGCGACACCGGCCGCAGACCCGCGCAGCGCGGCTTCGGAGGCGGTGTTGACGATCGACCCCTGGCCGCGGGCGACCATGTGGGGGATCACCGCGCGCATGAGCTTCATCGTCCCGTCGACGTTGACGCGCATCACGCGCTCCCAGACCGCGTCGGTCAGTTCGCCGATGGGTGTCATGTCATCCATGATCCCGGCGATGTTGGCGAGGCCGTCGATGCTCTCACCGGCGGCGGCGACGATCTCGGCGACCTTGGCGTCGTCGGTGATGTCGGCGGTGAGCGCGGTGATCTGCGCCTCGGGGTGCTCGGCCACGAACTCGTCCAGGCGCTCCTGCGAGACGTCGATCGCGACGACGCGGCCGCCCTCGCGGGCGATGCGGGATGCGGTCGCGCGGCCGATGCCGGATCCTGCGCCGGTGACGATGATCGTCTTGCCCGTGAAGCGTCCCGCGGTGATCCGCTCCTCCCACTCCACGACCGGCGCCTCGGGAACCTCGGCGGCGGGCTCCTCGACGACGTCCTCCGCGGGCGCCGGCGGCGCGTCGGCGGGGACCTCGCCGGCGGCGGCGCGCGCGACGAGGGCATCCAGGGCCTCTTCGCTGAAGGATCCGCGGCTGAGCTTGACCAGGCGCTTGATCGCGAAGCGCGAGACAGGCTTGAGAACATCGGCGTCCTGGCCTCCCTGGGCGAGCATCTCGCGCAGGATCGGCCCGCCGACCGGGTGGGCGAGCCAGGTGCGGATGGAGTCGTCGGCGGTGAGTGTCTTCGGGGTGGTCATGGGTTCCTCCTTTGCTGACCGGACAACAGTGTCCGGTACTAGGCTAACACCGTGACGGACGTCGACGACGGCGCAATCGCGCGCCGGAACCGCGGCCCTGCCGCCGGGCCCGAGAACCGTCGCGCGCTGCTCGAGGCGGCACGGGAGGTGTTCGCCGAGACCGGGCCATCGGCGCCGCTGAGCGCGATCGCCAAACGCGCGGGCGTCGGGCAGGGAAGCCTCTACCGTCACTTTCCCGACCGCGTCGCGCTCGTCGCGGCCGTGTTCGAGGAGAACCTGGAGGTCGTCGAGGCCGAGGTGGCGGCGGCAGACAGGTCCCTCGACCGGCTGCTGGAGATCATCGCCGAGCAGGCCGCGGTGTCGGCACGGCTGATCGAGGTGCTGTGGACGCACGCGCACGACGCGCGGGTTCAGCACCTGACCGAGCGGCTCGTGAGCATCTGCACCGAGACGGTCGACGCAGAGCGCCGCGCGGGCAGGGTCAGCGACGATGTCGACGTCGACGACATCCTCCTCGCCATCACGATGCTCGCCGGAGCACTGTCGCAGGCGCCGGCCGGCAGGGGCGAGGCGACCGGGCGCCGCGCACGAGGAATCCTTCAGCGAGGTCTCCTGCGCCGCTGACGTCCGGCGTCACCAGCTGGTCAGCAGCAGGTGCTGCACGACCAGTGCGAAGCTCGCCTGGACGCCCAGCCCCACGCGTCGCCAGCGCGGCGGCAGCAGCGCACAGCCGATCAGCAGCCAGGGAACGAAGGGAAGCCAGATCCGCTCGACCTCCGCCTTGCTCATCTGCGACAGGTCGGCCAGGAGGATGGTCGCCGCGGCGGCCAGGGTGAGGACGACGACCACGTGAATGGCACGGCTCGCGCGCGGCGACCGCCCGCTGCGGGCGACCGCAGCGCCGATGCCGGCACCCGCCCACAGGCCGGCGCTGAACGCCAGCGCCGCCAGGTTCCCCCACATCCAATACGCGGCGGGCCGGGAACTGGCGACGCCGTCCCAGTACCGCTTGCTGAGCACGGGGAAGGCCTCCCACCATGCGAAGCCCGCCAGCGCGAACGCCCCGACGACAGCGAGCGCGGCGGCGATCGCCCACAGCAGCGGCCGCCAGCTTCCCCCGAGCCACAGCACCGCGAGAGCCAGCAGACCGAGCAGGGGGAGCCCGTAGGACATCATCACGCAGTACCCGAGAGCGACGCCGGCCAGCAGCCCCCAGAGCGCGTGCCCTACCGCGCTTCTGCTGGTCGCGGCATAGGCCAGCGCGCACAGCCCCCACGCGGCGACGGCGCCGAACATCGCATCGGCCGACACCGCCGACCAGATCGCGGCAGGCCCGACCACCAGGAACGGTGCCGCGCGACGTGCCAGATCCTCGGCGCCCAGGCGGCGCAGGGTCAGCAGGACGGC
>JAUHYB010000423.1 GCA_030426745.1 bacterium | reverse complement strand
CGCGAGGTGCCGGACGACGTCGCGAGCCTGCTGGCGGAGCGCATCGACTCGAACATCCGCGAGCTCGAGGGCGCCGTGACGAAGCTGATGAGCTTCGCGCGCCTGTCGGGTCAGCCGGTCAGCGTCGACCTCGCGCGCGAAGCGCTGCCCGAGCTGTTCACGCAGCGCCGCGGCCAGCCGTCGATGGAGGAGATCCTGTCGCTGGTCACCGAGCACTTCGGCGTGAAGCTGTCCGACCTGCAGTCGAAGAAGCGCACGAACGCGGTGGCGTACCCGCGCCAGGTCGCGATGTACCTCGCGCGCAAGATCACGCGCCACTCGCTGGCCGAGATCGGCGGCTTCTTCGGCGGGCGCGACCACTCGACGGTGCTGCACGCGGTCGACAAGATCGACAAGCTCGTCGCCAAGGACGCGCAGTGCCGCGAGGTCGTCGGGGGCTTCCTCGACGAGCTCCAGGCGGCGCGGTGATCCGCGGGTCGCGAGCGGCGGACGCCGCGGGCGTGCCGGACGTCCACGGAGCGGCACGGGCGAGCGCGTCCCGACGGCCGCGGCGGAGCGGCGCGCCGGACCCGCGCGCCGATCGATTCCCCTCGACCGCGCGCGGCGACGATGCCGGGTGGTCGGTCGTCGGGGCCCCGCCGGTCCGCGGCCGTGCTCCGGTTGCCGCGGGGAGCGCCCGCGCGATCCTCGCCGCGGCCCCGGGCCGCGACGGTGCCCCGAGCGCGCTGCCAACCGGCGCACGCCCCGATCTCGGCCCCGGGGTGCCCGTCGCCCGGCGCGCCGAGGGCTCCGGGAGACGCGGGAGCCGGGCGAGGTCCCACGGCCCCGCGGCTCGGCCCGGCCCCCTTCCCCGAATCCTCGCCCGGGCCCCCGGCCGACCGCTCCGCCGACGCCTCCGAACGTCCCCCGCGGCGTCCCGCCGGCGCGGCGCGCGCAGGGCCTCGGGCCGCCCCTCGGCGACCCCCGTCCGCGGCCCTCGCGAGGCCTCCGCGCGCCGCTCTGCCGGTGGTCAATCCCCCCGGCGATTCCTACACTGGGGCGTCCTCACGCGCTCTTTCGCGGCCCTGCCGCACCCCCCGGTTGTCCACGTGCCCTCGTGCACGAACCGTGGATTCGGGGGTGGACGAAGCCTGGAGAGCGCGTGGACCCCATGGGGGTTCGGCGGCGCCGGAACGCCGGTCTTCCACGCCGCTCGGAGCGCGTCGCGCGACGTTCTGGATCCCTGTGGACGACTGCAGAGTCTCCCACCGTTCTTCCACAGCCCGATCGCGATCGCCAACACCGCTCGCGCCGTCGCAAGACGCGTGCACACGGCGACTTGCACGGCACCGACACCCGTTGATCCACAACTCGGCCGCCCCCTTATTAAGGAGACGGATCCTTTTCTCTTGGAGAAGAGGGACGTGATCCACAACCGCGCGGACGACCACCCCCGACCCCTCCGACCCACCGCGCGCACCGCGTACGGAAGCCCACGACGACACGACCCATGAAGGTGACCTGCGACCGAGAGAAGCTGCGCGAGGGACTCGCGGTGGTGAACAACGTGATCCCCGCCCGCAGCACGAAGCCCGTGCTCGAGAACGTGAAGCTCGTCGCCAAGGACGACTGCCTCGAGCTCGTGGGCACCGACCTGGAGGTGGCGATCCGCTACAAGCTGTCGTCGCACCAGCAGGTCGCGTCGGACGAGGCGGGCAAGGACGGGGACACGCACGGCCTGGTCGAGATCGCCGAGCCCGGCGTCGCGGTCGTGCCGGCGCGCGTGGCGCTGGACTTCATCCGCGACCTGGTCGGCAACACGGTGACGCTGGAGTCCCGCGACAACACGCTGCACATCTTCAGCGGGCCGGACACCTGCGAGCTGGTGACCGCCGACGCGGACGAGTACCCGACGGTGAACCAGTTCGACCCCGAGGACTCGTTCTCGATCCAGGGCGGCGTGTTCACGCGCCTGGTGCAACAGACCGCCTTCGCCGCGGCGCGCGAGGCCGGCCGCTACGCGATGCACGGCGTGCTCGTGGACCTGGCCGACGAGGTGCTGAAGCTGGTCGCGACCGACGGCCGCCGCCTGGCGCTGACCAGCCACCCGATCCCCACGACCGGCTACTCGCACGCGCCGGTGATCGTGCCGGCGAAGGGCATGCAGCTGTTCTGCCGCGTGATCGACGACCCGCTGGCGCAGGTCTCCTTCCACTTCTACGAGAACGAGATCGGCATGCAGGCGGGCGGCGCGGAGGTCTTCGCGCGCCTGATCGACGGCGAGTTCCCGAAGTACGCGGCGGTGATCCCGGACTCGTGCTCGGAGCGCGTCGAGGCCGACGCCGACCTCCTGCAGCGCAAGTTGCGCCTGGTCGCGAACGTGACGGGCGCCGAGGCGCGCGCCGTGCGGCTCGCCATGAAGCAGGGCGAGCTGGCGCTGTCCGGCCACTCCGCCGGCCGCGGTGAAGCGCACGCCGAGATGGAGGTCGAGTACAAGGGCGACGAGGCGCAGATCGCGTTCAACCCCGACTACGTCCTCGAGGGCCTGAAGCACTGCGAGCGCGAGACCGTCGCGCTCGAGTTCAACGACCGACTGTCGCCGGGCAAGTTCAGCCTGGGCGAGAACTACACCTACATCGTGATGCCGATCACGGTCGACGCCACTTGACCGCAGCGCACTCGAAGCGCCGCCGCGACCCGCGCGAACCCGCGCCGATCGCGGAGGCCCTCGACCGCTTCCTGAAGTCGAGCGGCCTCTCGAGGCACCTGCGCCAGGGCGCCGTGCTCGAAGCGTGGCGCCAGGCCGTCGGACAACGCCTGTCCCGGCGCGCGCGCGCCGTGCGCTTCTCGCGCGGCGAGCTGACGGTCCAGGTCGACTCGGCAGCGCACCTCCAAGAACTGCAGAACTTCACCGGCGAGCAGTACCGCGCCCAGGCGAACCGCCTGTTGGGCGAGGAACGCATCCACCGCGTCGCGTTCCGGCTGAAGAAGTGATCCATGACTGAACAAGACAACGGGGCCGAGCTCCCGAACTCCGACAAGCCCGCCGAGTACGGCGCCGGCTCCATCCGCGTCCTCGAGGGTCTCGAGGCGGTGCGCGTGCGCCCGGC
>JAUHYB010000048.1 GCA_030426745.1 bacterium | reverse complement strand
ACGACGCGGAAGTTGTCGAAGGCCGTCTGGCCCCAGCGCAGGAAGCCGTAGCGCTCGGAGTTGCGCTCGAACTCGAGGCGCTCGTTCTCCGCGGCGGCGTCCGGCGAGCCGTACTTGTCGACGACGACCGAGTGGTCGATCACGAGCTCCGCCGGCTGCAGCGGGTTGATCGTCGACGGGTCCCCGCCCATCGCGGCCATCGCGTCGCGCATCGCCGCCAGGTCGACCACGGCGGGCACGCCGGTGAAGTCCTGCATCAGCACGCGCGCCGGCGTGAAGGCGATCTCGGTCGCGGGTTTGGCCTGCGCGTCCCAGGCGAGCAACGCTTCGACGTCCTTCGCCTCGACGGCCAGGCCGTCCTCGTTGCGCAGCAGGTTCTCGAGCAGGATGCGCAGCGCGTAGGGCAGGCGCGCGACGTCGTGACCGCGCTCCTCGAGCGCCGACAGGCGGAAGATCGTGTAGTCCTCGCCGTCGACGGTGAGCGTGCCGCGGGTCTGGAATGTGTCCGTCATGGAGGGTCCTCGCTGGATTTCGGGGGCGACCATTCTAGCGGCCGGTCGCCGGACCCGCGAGGCCCTCGGCGCGTCTCAGCGACCGACGGGACAGGTCCCGAGCGGGCGCCAGTCGTTCCGATCGCCGCCGGGGCCGACCGTCAGCAGGTGGCTCGGGCAGGCGTGGACGCGCTCGCCCAGCTGCAAGCCGACGCCCGACCCGCCGAGCAGCACGCACGCCTCCAGCACGCCGCGCCCGACGCCGTGCATCGCGTACTGCTCGCCGCGGACGACGCAGCCCTCGGCCAGGAGCTCGCCCTCGGTCATCCCCGACACCGCGTTCCGCCCGCCGCCGTCCAGCACGCAGCGCTCGACCAGCGCCAGCCGCGCGCCGACCAGCGCCTCGCCGCCCGCGTCCACGCGCGTCCGCAGCAGGTGGCAGGCGGACCGCCCGGTCAGCCGGATCCCGTTGCCGCCCTTGCCGCCGCGCAGCGACGAGTCGACGAGCTCGCAGTCGATCATCTCCAGCACGCCCCCGGCGACCTGCACGCCCTGGCCGGCCGAGCGCAGCCGGCAGTCGATCAGCGTCGCGTCGCCGCCCTGCAGCCGCAGGCAGGCCGCGCCGTCGGGGTCGAGCTCGACGTTCTCCAGCTCGACGCTCGCGCCCTCCATCAACAAGAGGCCGAACCCCAGCCGCACGCGCCCCTCGCCGACGATGCGCACGCCGTCGCCGTAGACGCGGACGGTGCGCAGGTCGCGGTCCCCCACGCCGTAGTCGCCGGCGGGCAGCACGATCTCCAGCCGCGCGTCGTCGGCGCCGCGCATGCCCTCCAGCGTGTCGCGCAGCAGCGCGCCGTCGGCCTCGGGCAGCACGAAGCGCGGGCGCTCGCCGCCGGCCGCGCGCGCGTCGCGGCGCAGCGCGAACAGGTTGCGGGCGGCGCGCAGGCGGGCGCGCGGCACGTCGACGACCTGCAGGGCGGCGTCCAGGAAGATGTCCTCCCCGGTGTCCTCGAAGCGCCGCAGGAGCTGCAGCGCCAGCACCGCACGCTCGCGCGCGGCCGCCTCGCCCGCGGTGCCCGGGCGCGCGAGCTCGAGGTCGTGCAGCACCTGGAGCCGCGTCAGCGCGGGCCAGGGCGCCGCCGCGTCCAGACCGCGCAGCGCTTCCTCGGCCAGGCCGGACCGCGCGTGCGCCGGCGAGTCCTCGGGCGTGAAGGTCGGCGCCCAGGCCTCGGGCCGCGCGAGCTCGGGGTAGAGCCCCGCGACCAGCCGCACCGCCGGGTCGGGGTCGGCCTCGGCCAGCAGCGCGCGCCAGGGCTCGAGCGCGTCCGGAGCCGCGTCGGGCGCCGCCGCCGCCAGCAGCGCCAGCGCGCGCACCCCGGCGTCGTCGTCCAGCCAGCCCGCGGGCGCGACGCCCAGGTCGCGCGCGTCGGCGAGCGAGCGCAGCAACGCGCCGGTGCCGACCGCGGGAGCCGGCGGCGCGTCGTCGCGGGCGCCGCCCTTCGCGTCGCCGATCCCGACGGCGCCGCCCCTCGCGTCACGACCCTTCTCGTCGGCGCCCCCCTTCTCGTCGGGCTTCGCGCCGCCCCCCTGGGTCACGGCGTACTTCGGCTCGCTGCCCCGGTCCTCGCCGCCGTCCGGCGCGACCAGCTGTCCGTACAGCTCGCGCGCCGCCGCGGCGATCTCGGGGTCGTCGCTCGCCAGCCCGCGCTCGAGGTGCGGCAACGCGCGCGCGCCCAGCGCCGCCAGGCTCGCCCGCGCGCGGCGCCGCGTCTCGTAGTCCGCGTCGCCCAGCTGCGCGACGAAGCGCGCGACCCACGCGTCCCCCGCCGCGCCGCCGCGGTCGCCGGGCAGCGCACCCAGTGGCGCGCCGTAAGGCCCGCGCTCGCCCGACGCCGCGACCCAGCACGCGCGGTAGCGCACCAGGCCCTCGCGGCCGGGGTCGTCGGTGATCGCGGCGCCGATCGCGGCGACGCCCACCGGATCCCAGTCCTCGGTCTCGAAGCCGCGCTCGCGCTCGCAGCGCCACCCCGCGAGCGCGCCCCGCAGCCCGGCCGGCGGGTCGTATGGCGGCTCCAGCACCACGCCGCCCTCCGGCGTCCAGCTCCACCCGCGCGGCGCCGCGCCCGCGGGGAAGGTCGGCTCGCCCCACAGGTTCGGCCGGCAGACCAGCCGCGCCGTCCCGCCGGGCACCGCGACCGCGTGGACGTGCACGTAGAGGCCGTCGGCGGTGATCGCGACGAAGTCCCGGCCGACGGGCAAGTAGCGGTGTTGCGCGGCGTAGCGCCCGCTCGCCTCGTCCGGCGCGGTCCAGGAGTCGAGCTCGCCCGTGCCCAGCGAGGCGAAGCGCACGCCCGGCCCCGGCGACAGGTTCACGCCCGCGTTCGTGACGCCCGCGACCGTCGCGTCGCGCCGCGCGCCGCCGACGCGCCCCGTGACGAGGTCGACGTGGTCCTCGCGCTCGATCGAGGGCGTGCGGCCGCCCTCGCGCGTGCCCGCCACGCCGCGTGCGCGCCAGCCGAACGCTCCGCCCGTGCCGTCCGCGGGCACCAGGCGGTACTCGCGCACCTCGCCCTCCGGCGCCTCCGCGTCGACGAAGGCCGCCGCGCCGTCCCAGGGGCCCAGCGCCGTCCAGCCGGCGTCGCCCAGCGCGCGGACCTCGACGGTCCACGGGGCCCCGGCGGCGTCCGTCGGCGGTTCCAGCACCACGCCGCCGTCCGCGCCCGAGCGCGCGTCGAAGCGCCGCGGCCGCCAGTCCGCGCGACCCGGCGCGCCGCCGGCACGGGCCCAGCGCTCGAGCCGGACGCGCGTCTCGCCGACCTCGAGCACGCGCAGCACGCCCCAGCCGCCGACGCCCAGGTCGACGCCCAGCACCAGGTCGCGCCGCGCCTTCCAGCGCGTGCCCGAGACCTGCTCGCCGCGCGCCACGCCGCCGGCGCGGGCCTGCGCCAGGTCGAGGGTGCCGACGCCGCCGTCCGGCGCGACGAGCTCGCCGCCCTCCAGCACGAGCGACTCGCCCTCCGGTGCCCGGTCCGTCACGCGCCCGGTCGCCAGGTCCAGGTGGAAGCCGGCGGGCAGCCGCACGTCCTCCCACACGACCTCGCCCGCCGCTCGCGCCCACGCGACGCCCCCCGGCGCAGAGAGCGCCGCGAGGCAGAGCGTCGCCACCCGGACCGCCGCGCCCAGGCGGGCGGCGATGCGGGCGAACGGGCGCGGCGGGCGGGTCGAGGCGTCGGGCATGGCTCCAGGATACGCGGACCCGCACGGCATCGGCCCTGCCCTCTTCCATCCGGGAGCCCGAGTCACTAGAATTCCGCGCCCCCAAGGGGACGTAGCTCAGTTGGCAGAGCGTCGCGTTCGCAATGCGAAGGTCGTGGGTTCGACTCCCATCGTCTCCACCAGACAGCGCGGGCCGCGGATCGATGACCGATCCGCGGCCCGCGGTTCGTTGGAGAGAGCACCGTCCGTGGCCCGCGGTTCGCTGGAGAGAGCACCGTCCGCGGCCCGCGGTTCGTTGGAGAGAGCACCGTCCGTGGCCCGCGGTTCGCTGGAAAGAGCACCGTCCGCGGCCCGCGCTTCCTCTCCGGGAACGCCCTCCGCCGCGACGCCGCGCCCCGCCGCGCGGTACGATCCCGCCTCCATGTCGCTCGATCCCCTCCCGCGCGCGCGGCGCGTCGCCGCGCTGTCGTTCCGCCTGGCCCTGGTCGTCGTCGCTTGCGGCGCGTGCCTCGCGACGCGCGGCACGGCGCAGGAGCTGGACGAGGATCCGGTCGTCGGACCCCGGCCGACGACGTCGCGCGTCGTTGCCCCGCAAGCAGGCGGAGCGGAGGTCGATCCGGCGCAGGAGCCGCTCGGCGACGCGGGCGCGGACGACGCGACGCCGGAATCCGCCGGAGACGCAACGCGCGCAGCGATCGCCGCGCCGGACGACCCGCGCGTGCGGGAAGCGGACGCCGCGCGCCAGGCGAAGGACGAGCGGCTCGCCGAGGTCGTCGCGCTGCAGGAAGCGGTGCGCGAGGTGATCTCCATCGGGCTCGCCGACCGGCAGTCCGGCGAGCTGTTGCGCGACGCGCGCTCGCGGGCGCCGGACGTCGACCGCCTGGAGCGCGAGTTCCGCGACCTGCAGCGTCGGCTCGCGAGCGCGAAGCTGCACCGCGTGCGCCTCGCCGAGGAACAACGCCTGGCGCCGGACGACGCGGCGCGCGCGGAGGCCGCGGCGACGCTGCGGGCGCAGTCCGACTACGAGTCCGCGCTGGAGGGCTACGTCGAGGCGGCGGGCGCGCTGCTGCGCGAGTCGAAGGAGCTGCTCGAGACGCTGGACAGCCAGCTGCTGTGGATCGGCAGCGCCGAGCCGATCGACGCGGCGTGGGCCGAGAGCGTGGTGAGCGGCGCGCTGTGGCTGTTCGGCGCGAAGACCTGGACGGAGCTGGGCGGCGCGCTCGCGCGGGGCGCGCGGACGAACCCGCTGCACCTCGTCGTGTCCGTCCTGCTCCTGCTCGCCGCCGCGGGCGCGCGCCGACCCGCCAAGCGCGGCCTGCGCGACGTCGCGGGCCTGGTCGGGCGCGTCGCGACCGACAGCTTCGCGCTGACGGCGCGCGCGCTGGCGTACACCTTCCTGCTGGCGCTGCCCGCGCCGCTCGCGCTGGCCAGCGTCGGATCGCTGCTGGTGACGACGAACGCGTCGCGCACGACCAGCGCCCTGGGCGAAGGCCTGCTCGTCGGCGCGGCGGTGTTGCTGCTGCTCGACTTCGCGCGCCAGCTGTGCCGCGCGTACGGCCTGGCGGACGTGCACTTCCGCTGGAACGACGCGGCGCGCAAGCGGCTCGCGCGGCATCTCAAGTGGTTCATCGCCGTGCAGGTCGCCGCAGCCTTCGTCGTCAGCGCGTGCGAGGTGGGCGGCCCGGACGAGTACGGCGCGGGGCTCGGGCGCATGGCGTTCCTGTCCGCGTCGGTCGGCCTGTCGGTCTTCCTGGCGATCGTGTTCCGCCCGTCCGACGGCGTGCTGTCGCAGGTCTTGCCGCGCGACAGCATCGCGTGGCGGCTGCGGCGGTTGTGGTACGGCGTGCTCGTGCTGCTGCCCTTCGCGCTGGCCGTCGTCGCCGGCGCGGGCTTCTACTACACCGCGACGGAGGTGCAGGGGCGCTTCTTCACGACGGGCCTCGTCGTCCTGAGCGGCGTCGTCGTGTACAGCCTGCTGCAGCGCGCGTTGATCGTGACGCGCAAGCGCCTGGCCGTGCAGCAGGCCCGCGAGAAGCTCGCGCAGATGCGCGAGGCCCGCGCGCGCGAGGCCGGCGGCGAGGAGGAAGAGGCGTCCGGCGAAGCGGTGCCCGAGCTGGACCTGCAGACGATCGACGTCGGCGCGGTCAGCCAGCAGTCGCTGTCGTTCATCCGCCTGCTGGTCGGCGGCGGCACGCTCGCGATCCTGTGGCTCGTCTGGCAGGACGTCATGCCCGCGCTCGCCCGGCTCGACTCCGTCTACCTGATCGACCCCTCCGAGGCCGACGCGGTGAACGGCGTCGTCGCGGCCGAGGGCCTGGCCTGGTGGGACGTGATGCTCGCCGGCCTGTCGCTGCTGGTCACCTACATCGCCGCGCGCAACCTGCCGCCGATGGTCTCGCTGGCGCTGTCGACGCGCTTCCACGTCGACCCCGGCGCGCGCTACGCCGCGTCGACGCTGACGCGCTACTTCGTCGTCGCGGTCGGCGTGCTGGTCGTCACGGACCAGCTCGACGTGGACTGGTCGAAGGCGCAGTGGATCATCGCCGCGCTCGGCGTCGGCCTCGGCTTCGGCCTGCAGGAGATCGTCGCGAACTTCGTCAGCGGCATCATCATCCTGTTCGAGCGCCCGATCCGCATCGGCGACACGGTGACGGTCGGCGCCGACAGCGGCACGGTCAGCAAGCTGCAGATCCGCGCCACGACGATCACCGACTGGGACAACAAGGAGATCCTGGTCCCGAACAAGAGCTTCATCACCGAGCGCGTCGTGAACTGGACGCTGTCGAACAGCGTCACGCGCCTGCTGCTGCCCGTCGGCGTCGCCTACGGCACGGACGTGAACCGCGCGCGCGAGGCGATCACCGACGCGGTGAAGAGCGTCCCCAACGTGCTCGACACGCCGGCCCCCAGCGTCCTGTTCCTGGGCTTCGGCGACAGCTCGCTGAACTTCGAGGTGCGCGCCTTCGTCGACGACCTCGGCAAGCGCCTGACGACGCTGCACGAGCTGCACGTCGCCATCAACGCGAACTTCGCGGAGGCGGGGATCGAGATCCCCTTCCCCCAGCGCGACCTGCACATCCGCTCGGACGACACGCGGGGCCCGCGCGCGAACGGCGGCGGGGACCGCGACTGAATCGAGAGGCGCGGGGAAGACGCGCGCGCGCCGCGCGTCCCCCGCGGGACCATGGACGACTCCGCCGCACGCAACGACCACGACCGGCCCGGCGCGCCCGCGCGCGAGCTGCGCCGGCTGGTGGACGAGCGCGCCGCGCGCGTCGGCGTGATCGGGCTCGGGTACGTCGGGTTGCCGCTGGCGCACGCCGTGCACGGCGCGGGGTTCCGCGTCGTCGGCTTCGACACCGACGGCGACAAGGTGCGCGACCTGGCGGCCGGGCGCGCGTACCTGGCGCACCTCGGCGCCGAGCTGCCCGCGCAGCTGGCGGCCAGCGAGCGCTTCGAGGCCACGGGCGACTTCGAGCGCCTGGCCGCGATGGACGTCGTGATCGTCTGCGTGCCGACGCCGCTGGGCCCGCACCGCGAGCCCGACCTGACGTACGTGCTGGACACGGCGCGCGAGGTCGGCCGCGGGTTGCGCGCCGGCCAGCTCGTGGTGCTGTCGTCGACGACCTACCCCGGGACGACCCGCGACGAGTTCGCGCCCGCGCTGCTCGCCGGCGCCGCCGCGCGCGGCGTGACGTTGGAGCCGGGCCGCGACGTGTTCGTCGCCTACTCGCCCGAGCGCCAGGACCCCGGCCGCCGCACCCACACCACCGTCACGACGCCGAAGGTCGTCGGCGCGCTGGACGCGACGTCGCAGGACCTGGCCGTGCGCTTCTTCGAGGCCTGCATCGACGAGGTCCACCCCGTCGAGCGCGCGGAGGTCGCCGAGGCCTCGAAGCTGCTCGAGAACATCTTCCGCTCGGTGAACATCGCGCTGGTCAACGAGCTGAAGGTCATCCTGGACCGCATGGACCTCGACGTGCGCGACGTGATCGCCGCCGCGTCGACCAAGCCGTTCGGCTTCATGCCCTTCGAGCCGGGCCCGGGCCTGGGCGGCCACTGCATCCCGATCGACCCGTTCTACCTGGCGTGGAAGGCGAAGGCGCTGGGCCAGCCGACGCGCTTCGTCGAGCTGGCGGGCGAGATCAACACGGAGATGCCCGAGTACGTCGTCGACCGGCTCGCGCTGGCGCTGAACGAGCGCGGCCGGGCGGTGCGCGGCGCGCGCGTGCTGGTGCTGGGCCTCGCCTACAAGGCCGACGTCGACGACACGCGCGAGTCGCCGTCCTTCGAGCTGATCGCGCGCCTCGAGCGCCTGGGCGCCGCCGTCGACTACAGCGACCCGCACATCCCCCGCGCGCCCGTCACGCGCAAGCACGACCTGCGCCGCGAGAGCGCGCCGCTGGACGCCGCCACGATCGCGAGTTACGACGCGGTCCTCGTCGCCACGGCGCACCGCGCGTTCGACTACCCGCTGCTGGCGCGGCACGCGCGCCTGGTCGTCGACACGCGCGGCGCGCTGCGTGCGTTCGCGGCGGAGATGGGCGACCGGCTCGTGCGGGCCTGAGGCGGGCCGCCGGGCGCGCGACGCTCAGCGCCGACGCCGCTTCGTGCGCTCGCTCTCCGGCGTCGGCACGAAGCGCGCGATGCGGTCGACCAGGGCCTGGCCGAAGCGCTGGACCTGCCAGTCGACGACGCCGTCGATCGCGGCGAGCGCGTCGATGGACTTCGGCGCGTCCTTCGCGAGGCGCGCGAGGGCGTGGCGGTTCAGCACGAGCGAGGCGTCGAAGCCGAGGCGCTCGGCCTGCTTGCGGCGCCAGGCCTTGAGGTCGTCGTACAGCTCGACCTCCTCGAAGCTCATCCCGCCCGTGCCGTCCTTGGCCGGCAGTTGCGGCAGGCGGGCGATCGGGCCGTTCTCGCGGGCGTCGGCCAGCGCCTGCATGACGCCGTCGCCGATGCGGCGCGCCTGGCGCGGCGAGACGCCGGGGATCTCGGCCAGCGCCTGGACCGACCTCGGCGCGCTCTGCGCGATCGCCATCAGCGCCTGGTTGTTCATCACGCGGAAGGGCGGCACGTCGCGCTCGGCGGCCATGCGGTCGCGCAGCGCGAAGAGCTGGCGCAGGTTCGACCGCGCCTTGCCGGACAGGTTGCGCGCGCCCTTGATCTTCACCCACTCGTCGGGCTGGAAGGTGACGGGCGGCGCGTCGAGGCGCTCGAGGCGGCGGCACTCGCCGTCGACGACCATGCGCAGCTCGGAGCGCTCGAGGTCATCCAGCTGCTGCCCCATCAGCTCCAGCAGGTAGTGCGTGTCGAGGCGCGCGTAGTCGACCTGCTTGTCCGACAGCGGCCGCACGGACCAATCGGAGCGCTGCATCGACTTGTCGAGCTTCACGCCGAAGCGGTCCTCGAGCACCGACGCCAGCCCGGGGTTCGGCGTCCCCAGCGTCGCCGCCGCCACGCGCGTGTCGAACAGGTTCGCGAACTCGAACCCGTGGTTGCGCTTGAACAGCAGCACGTCGTACTCGCCGTCGTGGAAGACCTTGCGGCGATCGGGGTCCGCGAACATCGCGCCCAGCGGGTCGATGTCGAAGTCCGCCAGCGGATCGAGCAGGTAGTCGACGCCCCCCGCCGTGATCTGGATCAGGCAGACCTTCTCGCGGTAGCTGAAGAAGGAGTCCGCCTCGGTGTCGACCGCGATGTCCTCGTGGCGCTCCAGCTCGACCAGGAGGTCCCGGAAGGCGCCCTCGTCCTGGACGAGGGTCGGAGCGGGGAGCGAGGTGGGCATGCGGGTCGGTCCGTCGGGGGGGCGCGCGAGACGTCGCGTGGCGAGTGGTCCGCGGGTCGTCCGCGGTGGAAATGAAAGAACCCCCCGCGTGGCGGAGGGCCGTCCGTGTTCCGCCGGCGGCGGGTGCTGTCCGGGACAGCCGCGTCGGTGCTCCCCGGCACGGTCGCTGTCCGTGCTGTTCCGGGAAGCCGCGGGCGCCGGTTCGGGGAGCCGCGGGCGCCGTCCCGAGCAGCCGCAGGCGCTGTCGTCGACGGCGGTGGGAGATGGCGAGGATGACGGGACTTGAACCCGCAACCTCCGGCGTGACAGGCCGGCACTCTAACCGATTGAGCTACATCCCCGCGTTGGAGCGGCGAAGTATAGCGCGCCGCCGGGGCAGGTCCAGTCCCTCCGCCACGATTCTGGGGCCCCGCGCCTACCTCCGCTTCGCCCGCTCCCAGCGCGCGACCAGCGCGGCGACCGGGCTGCCCTCCAGCGGGCCCTCGCCGTCGGCCTCCATGGCGCGGAAGCGGCCCTCGAAGCGTCGCAGGGCGGCGCGCAGGGCGGCCTCGGGGTCGATCCGCAGGTAGTGGCCCAGGTAGGCCCCGGCCAGCAGCAGGTCGCCCAGCTCCTCCTCCACCCGCGCGCGCCGGTCGGGCGCCAGGCGCGGGCGGTCCGGGTCGTCGAGCGGCGCGCCGTCGAGCGCCTCGTGCAGCTCGCGCAGCTCCTCGTCGACCTTCGCCAGCGCGCCCGCCGCGGCCGGCCAGCGGAAGCCCGCCGCCATCGCCTTCTCGCAGGTGCGCGCGGCGCGCTGCAGCGCCGGCAGGGCCTTCGGCAGGCCGGCGAGGGCCGACGCGTCGACCTCCTTCTCCTCGCGCTCGCGCTGCTTGATCGCCTCCCAGTTCGTCAGCACCTCGTCGGCGCCGTCGACGGTCACGTCGCCGAAGACGTGCGGGTGGCGGCGGACCAGCTTGTCCTTCACGGCGCGCGCGGCGGCGGCGAGGTCGAAGCGCCCGGCCTCCTCCGCGATTCGGCAGATCAGGAAGACGACCATGAGCAGGTCGCCCGCCTCCTCCGCGGCGTCGCGGTCGTCGCCCGACTCGATCGCCTCGACCAGCTCGTGCCCTTCCTCGAGGAGGTACTTCGCCATCGACTCGACGGTCTGCTTGCGGTCCCACGGGCAGCCGTCCGGCTCGCGCAGGCGGTCGATGACGGCGGCGAGGTCGGCCAGCGCGGCGGAGCGGGCGGCGATGACGTCGGGCGCGGTGGCGCTCTCTTCGGGAGGTCGCATGGCGGCGAGTGTACGCCACCCCGCGCCGCGGCGGTCTAGGCGTACGCCACCGGGTCCGTCGCGCCGGCCTCGGCGAAGCCCTTCAAGCGCAGGCGGCACGCGTCGCACCGGCCGCACGCCAGCACCGCGCCGTCCCGCACCAGCGGGTCGTAGCAGGTGTGCGTCAGGCCCAGGTCGACGCCCAGCTCGGCGGCGCGGCGCACGATGCCCGCCTTGTCGAGGTCCATCAGCGGCGCGCGCACGCGGAAGCGCTCGCCCTGCTCCGCCCCCGCCGCCGTCGCGACCGCGGCCAGGCGCTCGAAGGCCTCCAGGAACTCGGGCCGGCAGTCGGGGTAGCCCGAGTAGTCCATCGCGTTCACGCCGATCCACAGCTCGCGCGCGCCGAGCACCTCGGCCCAGCCCAGCGCGACGGACAGGAAGACCGTGTTGCGCGCCGGCACGTAGGTCACGGGCACGTCGCCGCCGATCGCGTCGTCGGCGCGGTCCTTCGGCACCTCGATGTCGTCGGTCAGCGCCGACCCGCCCAGCGTCGACAGGTCGACGGTCACGACGCGGTGCTGCGCGGCGCCGCCGGCCTCGGCGACGCGGGCGGCGGCGTCGAGCTCGACCAGGTGGCGCTGGCCGTAGCGGAACGACAGCGCGTGCGCGGCGCGCCCGGCGGCGCGGGCCTCGGCCAGGACGACCGCGGAGTCCATGCCGCCCGAGACGAGGCAGACGGCGGGCGGGAGAGGGTCGGAGGTGCTCACGCGGCGAGTGTAGCGCGGCGCGCGTCGGAGTCCGCGCTCGCGGCGGCCGCCCGTCGCGCGCGGAGGAGCGCTCCCCCGCGCCGCGGCGCCCGGATCCGGCCGCCGCGCCCGAGGAAGCGCCGCTCCACGGCTGGGGCCCCCGCCGCCCAGCGGCTAGACTCTTCGCCCGGAATCCCAGCCTCCACCGCAAGGAGCCCCTCGTGAGCAGCCCCACGAAAGAACAGGTCCTCGACGCGCTGCGTCAGGTGATCGACCCCGACCTCCACAAGGACATCGTGACGCTCGGCTTCGTCACGGAAGTCACCATCGACGGCGACGTCGTCAAGGCCGTCATCAACCTCACCACGCCGGCGTGCCCGGTGAAGGACCAGCTGCGCGACCAGGCGAAGGGCTTCATCGAAGCGCTGCCCGGCGTGTCGCGCGCCGACGTCGAGATGACGGCCGAGGTCCGCGGAAACCAGGCGCCGCGCCAGATCGCGCAGAACATCCGCCACTTCGTCGCGGTGTCGTCCGGCAAGGGCGGCGTCGGCAAGTCGACGGCGACGGTCAACCTGGCCGTCGCGCTGGCGAAGACCGGCGCGAAGGTCGGCGTGCTCGACTGTGACATCTACGGCCCGGACATCCCGATGATGATGGGCCTGTTCGGCCAGCCCGAGCAGCGCGAGCGCAAGCTGATCCCCAAGGAGAACCACGGCGTCAAGACGATGTCGATCGGCTACCTGCTCGAGGAGGACAAGCCGGTCATCTGGCGCGGCCCGATGGTGCACAAGCTGATCGAGCAGTTCCTGGCCGACGTCGAGTGGGGCGAGCTGGACTACCTGCTGGTCGACATGCCGCCCGGCACCGGCGACGCCCAGCTCTCGCTGGCGCAGATCGTGCCGCTGTCCGGCGCCGTGCTCGTCACCACGCCGCAAGCCGTGTCGACCTTCGACGTCGGCAAGTCGATCGCGATGTTCAAGCAGGTCAACGTCGACGTGCTCGGCATCCTCGAGAACATGTCCGGCTACGCGATCCAGGGCAAGGTGAACGGCGCCAAGCCCGGCCAGTCGGTCGAGATCCAGAAGGGCGACCGCACCGAGACCGTGCAGTGCGAGGCCGACGGGACGTTCACGACGATCGTCGACATCTTCGGCTCGGGCGGCGCGCAGCGGCTGGCGGAGAAGCACGGCTTCCCGCTGCTCGGGCAGGTGCCGCTGAACCCGAAGGTGCGCGTCGGCGGTGACGGCGGCGACCCGGTGACGGTGTCGGAGCCCGAGGGCCCGCTGGCCAAGGCCTTCGAGGACATCGCCGGCAAGCTGGCGCAGCGCCTGGCGATCCGCGAACACGCGGAGCTGCCGATCCTGCAGTAGCACCGCGCTCGCGGGCGCGACGAGGGAGGGGCGGCGCATCTCGCGCCGCCCCTCCCTCGTCATGCCCGCGGTCGCCCGCTCGAAGGGACTACGCGTCGAACGGCTCGTCGTCCGGCCCCGTGTAGCGCACGCGGTACAGGTCCTTCCGGCGGTCGTTCCAGTTCTGCACGGTGCCGCGCAGCTTGTGGCGGCGGAGCTGCTCGATGTCGACGTCGCGCACGACCAGCGTCTCGATGTTCGGCGTGCACTCGGCGGCCACGCCGTCGCGCGCGAACGGGACGTCCGCCGGCGTGAAGATGCCGGACTGGGCGTAGTGCACGTCGGCGTTCTCGACGAAGGGCAGGTTGCCCGTGCAGCCCGACACCACGGCGTAGACGTGGTTCTCGATGCAGCGCGCCTGGGCGCAGGTGCGCACGCGCAGGTAGCCGTCGCGGTCGTTGGTGTTGAAGGGCACGAAGACGATCTGCGCGCCCTTGGCGGCGGCGATGCGCGTGAGCTCGGGGAACTCGACGTCGTAGCAGATCTGGATCGAGACCCTGCCGCGGTCGGTCTCGAAGACCTCGACGGCGTCGCCCGGCGTCACCCCCCACCAGCGCCGCTCGGACGGCGTGATGTGGATCTTGTACTGGCGGTCGATGCCGCCGTCGCGGTGGAACAGGTAGGCGCAGTTGCGCAGGTGCTCGCCCTCGACGACGAACTGCGAGCCGCCGACGATGTTCACGTTGTACTTGATCGCCATCCCCGTGAAGAACTCGAGGTAGCGCGGCGTGAGCTCCGCCAGCTTGCGCGCGGCCTCCTGCGGGCGCGTCACCTCGCGCTCGAGGAACGACAGCATCTGCGTGCTCATCAGCTCCGGGAAGACGACGAAGTCCGACTTGTAGTCCGACGCCGCGTCGATGAAGAACTCGCACTGCGCCTCGAACTCCTCGACGGACTTGATCGTGCGCATCTGGTACTGCACCGCGGCCAGGCGCACGTTGTGCACGCGCAAGAAGCGACGGCGCGGGTCGGCGACGTAGTCCAGGTTGGACCACTCCAGGAAGGTCGCGTAGCCGCACGACTCCTTGTCGCCGGGCAGGTAGTTCGGGATCAGGCGCTTCAGCACGAAGCCGTTCGCCGTCTGCGTCGTCAGCACCGGGTCGTAGAGCTGGCCGTCGCGCACGCGGTCGACGTACTCGCGCGCCGTCAGCTTGTCCGCGTGCTTGTGGTAGTTCGGCAGGCGCCCGCCGACGATGCTGCGCGCCAGGTTGAATCGCCGCGCCAGCTCGCGCCGCGCCTCGTACAGCCGCCGCGCCAGCTTCAGCCCGCGGAAGTCGGGGTGCACCATCACCTCGATCCCGTACAGCGTGTCGCCCTCGGGGTCGTGGTTGCGGATGTACCCGCCCCCCGCGATCTCCTTCCAGTCGTGCCAGTCGTTGTAGTCCTCGAAGTCGACGATCAGCGACGCCGCGGAGGCGACGACCTGGCCCTCGTACTCGACGACCAGCTGACCCTCGGGGAACAGGTCGACCTGGCTCTGGAGCTGCTCGACCGTCCACGGCTGCATGCCGGGGAAGCAGAGCTGCTGCATCTCGATCAGGCGCTCGAAGTCGGACGGCCGGAGCTGGCGGACCTGGATCTCGCGCTCGAACTCCTCGAGCGGGAGCTGGTCGGCCTCGTGCTGGGTGCGGTCGGTCATGGTCGGCCCAGTGTACCGCCGCCCGGGAGCCCGCCGTCTCCACCGAATTCCGGGCGGGTCGCCCGCGCGGAGCGCCGGCCCGGCTAGAGGGCGGCCAGGACGCTGCGCGTCGCGTGGCTCTTGTTCAGCGTGTAGAAGTGCACGCCCGGCGCGCCGCCCGCCAGCAGGTCGCGGCACTGGCGCACCGCCTGCTCGATCCCGTTCGCCATCACGATCGCCGGGTCGTCGGCGAAGCGCTCCAGGCGCGCGCAGAGGTCCTTCGGGATCGTCGCGCCGCACATCTTGGTGAAGCGCTGGATCTGCGCGTAGTTCGTGATCGGCATGATCCCCGGCACGATCGGCACGTCGATCCCCGCGGCCCGCGCGCGGTCCACGAAGCGGAAGTAGCAGTCGTTGTCGAAGAACAGCTGCGTGATCAGGAACTTGGCCCCGTTCTCGACCTTCAGCTTCGCGAAGCGCAGGTCGTCGTCCGCCGTGCGCGACTCGGGGTGCACCTCGGGGTAGCACGCCGCGCCGATCGTCATGTCGGGGAAGGTCTCGCGCAGGAACGCGACCAGGTCGCTGCCGTAGCGGAACCCGTCCTTGGGCGCGACGAACTCGGCGCGGTCCTTCGGCGGGTCGCCCCGCAGCGCCAGGACGTGCGTGATCCCGCGGTCGCGCAGCACGCCGACGTGCTCGCGGATCTCGTCGCGGCTGGCCGCCACGCACGTCTGGTGCGCCATCGCGCGGATGCCCAGCTCGTTCTGGATGCGCGACACGACCTCGAGCGTCCGCGTGCGCGTCGAACCGCCGGCGCCGTAGGTCACCGAGACGTAGTCCGGCGCGTGCGCGTCGCGCAGGTCCTCGACCGTGCGCAGGAGGTTCACGACGCCCTCGTCGGTCTTGGGCGGGAAGAACTCGAAGCTGAAGATCCGCTTGCGCGGCGTGTGGGTCGGGTCGGTCACGCGGTACTCTCCGCACTCTCGAGGATCAGCGCGAAGCGCGCGCGGTGTTCGTCCGTCATCGGGATCGCCTTACCGGCGTCCAGGTCGACGCAGGCCGTGGTCTGGACGGCGTGCACGCAGAGGGTCTCCCCCACGAACAGCCGGTAGCGCAAGGTCGTCGACGAGTTCCCCAGCTTCGTGCAGCTCACGCGCACGTCGACCACGTCGCCGAACCGCAGGGGGCTCTTGAAGTCGACCTCCGAGTGCACCAGCGGGAAGCCGCGCCGCTCGTCCTGGATCATGCGGTAGTAGCGCTCGCCGACGTGCTGCTCCCAGACGTCCTCGAACGCCTCGTGCAGGTACTCGTAGATGCGCGGGAAGTAGACGATGCCCGCGGGGTCGACGTCGCCGAAGCGCACGCTCACCGTCGTGCGGAACTCGCTCATCGCTCGAAGAGGTCCGGCCAGGCCTCGCGCGCGCTCTCGACGATCATCGCGGCGAGCGCGTCGATCTGCGCGCGCCCCTCCTCCGCCGAAGCGGCCGCCGGGTCGCCGCAGTACGCGGCCTCGGCGCCCATCTCGCGGAAGGTCGTCTGGCCGGCGCGCATCTTGCCGATCAGGCCGATCTCGACCGCGGGTAAGGCCTTGCGCTCCGCCTCGCGCACGCCGTCCGGGTCCGCCGCCAGGATGATCGACGACTCGTAGCTGCCCGCGTGGCAGTCGCCCGACTGGAACTCGGCGGACAGGGTCTGCGCCCACTTGCGCCGCGTGTTGTCGGGGAAGATCACCTGCGCCTTGCCCTTGCCGCGCTCGGGGTTGTCCTGCTCGACGCCGCGCAGGATGTGGACGTGTTCCGGCTCCAGGTG
>JAUHYB010000422.1 GCA_030426745.1 bacterium | reverse complement strand
ATCTCGCGCAAGCGGCTGGGGATCGAGTGCGCGTTCGCGTGCGCGCCGTCGAGGTGCGAGTCGCCGGCGAAGAGGATCCGCAGCGCGGGCGCCTCGGCGCGCGGCTCGGCGAACTCGCGCATGCCCAGGGAGTTCGTGAGGACGCGGAAGCCGCGGTCAGGGTGCTCCTCGAAGGGCAGCCAGTACGAGTCGTTCGCGACGCGACGCGCGAACATCGCGGGGTCGTAACGCCAGTGCGCGCCCTCGGCGATCGCGGGGAAGAAGGCGGCGGCTTGTTGCTCGCTCAGCCGCGCGCACAAGAAGCCCGGCGCGTCGGCGTCCGCGGGGGGCGCTTCGCCGCCCGGCTGCATGACGTCGCGCAGCACGCCGGGGTCGTCGACGACCTCGACGGGCGCGGGGTCGGCCCGCAGCGCGCGGTACGCCCAGACCGCCGCCGCGCCGAACAGCAGTCCGGACGCGGCGGCGACGGCGAGCTTGGAGCGCAGGGGCCGACGGGACATCGAGCCGAGGCTCCTACTTGCGCGTGTAGTGCATCTGCATCATGCGGAACTCGTCCAACCCGTGCGTCATCTCGGGGTTGGTGAAGTACAGGTCGACGGTGAACTCGTCGTCGCTGATCGGCGTGTACTCGAAGCGGTACTCCTGCGTCATGCCGAAGGTCTTGTCGTCGTCCGAACCGCTGACCGTGATCACGCCGGTCTCGGGGTCGCGCGTGCCCTGGGCGGTGATGTAGTACGTGCCCATCGTGTCGAAGCCGACGTTGGTGTAGACCTCGTTGCGGCGGTCGTAGCCGAAGAAGCCGATCGACTCGACGGGGATCTCCATCCCCATCATCTTGAACGAGCCCTTCGCGGTGGACTTCAGGAAGCGCCCGCCCAGCACCATCTCGGCGTGCGAGTCGATGGTCATCTCCATCGGCTTCTGGTCGGGCGCCATCCACATCTTCGACGCCACGGTCCAGTCGCCGGCCATCTTCGCGATGATCTCGTGCTCCGGGCCCGGCTGGGCGAGCTGCATCGCCTGCATCTGCATCTCGGGCGTGATCGTCGTCTTGCCGCCGGCGTCGGGGCCGTCTTGCGTGACGGTCAGGCGGACGTCGGTGTCGGGCGAGTTCGACGCGCACGCGGCGCACAGGATCAGGGACAGGGCGGTGAGGCTGGGCAGGAAGCGCATGTCGGTCTCCGAGGTGGGGAGGGGGAGCGGAACGCCGCGCATTCTAGCCCGGTGGGACCGGACGCGCCCGGCGCTCCGCTCGTCGCGCCCTACGTCGCCAGCAGCTCGCCGACCTCGGCGCCGACGCGCAGGTCGTCCGCCGCGCCGAAGTGGTGCGCGCGCAGTCGACCCTCGCGGTCGAACAGCAACAGGCTGGGCGTGCCGCGCAGCCCGTAGAGCTCCATCGTGCGCGGCAGCGGACCCTCGCCCGGCGCGTCGACGCCGACGGGGAAGCCGAGCCGGTACTCGTGCAGGAACGCCTCCAGCGCGTCCGGGCCCATGACCGCGTGGTGCTCGAACACCGTGTGGAGGCCCAGCACGACCAGGTCGTCGGGCGCGAAGGCGGCGCGCAGCCGCTGCGCCTGCGGCAGGCCGTGCGAGATGCAGCCGGGGCACAGCATCTGGAAGGTCTCCAGCGCCGTGACCCGACCGCGGCACGACGCCAACGTGGGCGCGTCGTCCGCGCCGTACCACGCGGAGACGATCCACTCGGGCGCCGCGCCCGCGGACAGGACCGGCAGCACTAGAACTCTCCGTCGCGCACGTACGGCTCGCTCCACAGGATCGCTTGCAGCAGCACGGACTTGGTCCACGCCTGGTGCATGCGGTCCACCTCCTCCGGCGAGTGGTCGCCGGACTCCAGGAACGGTCGCAGCGTCGCGGTCACCGGGTAGACCAGCGCGGTGATGTAGCGCAGCGGCACGATCGGCGTCGAGTCCGCGCCGTCGGTGACGTTCTTCTTCGTCGTGTGGTGGCGCAGCGCGATCTCGTGCTGGTGGTTCAGCCACGCCTGGTCGTACTCCGCGTCCGCGGTCTCGAGGATCCACGCGCCGAAGCGCACGCGCACCTTCGCCAGGTACTCGCCGTCCGGCGCGCCCGTCGCGTTGTCGCGGAAGCTCTCGACGAGCTGCGGCAGCGACGCGACGAAGCCGTACCAGACGTCCAGGATCGCGTCGGTGCGGGGCTCCAGCAGCGGGCGCGACATGCGCAGCGCCGCGACGTCCGACTCGTCGAACAGCAGCGCCTGCTGCAGCTTCTTCAGCTCGTCCAGGGTGACGGGAGAGGTCGGGTAGGTCGTCGTGTCGTCGGTCGTGTGCATGGCGCGCGGCGCCGCGTCGGTCGAGAGGGCGTTGCGCTCGGGTCGCGGCGCGCTGTGGGTGCACCCGAGCGTGAGGAGGAACAGGGGGAGGGCCGCGAGCAGGCGCCGCGGCGGAACGGGGGGTCGGGTCATCATGGGTTTGGAGTCCAAAATGAAGGGGCCGAGTTCGGCCGGAAGGGGAAGCGGCCGTGTGCGGCCGGAGGAAGGGGCGACCGCGTGCGGCCGCAACGAGAGCGGCCGTCGACGGCGCACGAGCCACGGATCGGGGAAGCGCTCGGGCGGGGGCGCCGCTCGCGCGCGCCGCGGTCCGCGGCGGGGTCGGGCCGTCGAGGGAACCACGACCCGCGCGGCGCCGGCCCGGCGCGCCGCGCGGACCGTGTTCAGCCGCCGGCGCCGCGCAGCGCGGCCCAGCGCTCGTCCTGCACCGACGGCGCGGCCGGCTCGAAGTCCGGGCAGTCCACCTGCAGCTCGCCGCCGCCGATCGCGACGCGCAGCAGCTCGCAGCGGTGCGGCTTCGCGCCGCCGCCGCCCCAGGGGCGGAAGTACTCGCAGCGGAAGCACATCGACGCCGGGTCGATCCACCCGCGCCCTTCCATCGCGCGCAAGGCGCGCAGGAGGCCGTCGAGCAGCGCGCCGGACGCGTCGTCGCCGAGGTCCTCGACCACCGGCGTCCACATCTCCGCGGCCCACGCGCCGCGCCGCTTGCGCAGCCCGCGGCCCTTCGCGGTCAGGCGCAGCACGACCGCGCGGTGCTCGTCGGGGTCGCTGCGCTTCGCGACCAGCCCCTTCTCCTCGAGCACGCGCACG